>DATNOY010000030.1:0-8510 GCA_036703495.1 Coleofasciculaceae cyanobacterium | reverse complement strand
TGCAACCGGGGGTGCTGTTGTTAACATTAGCTCGATCAATGGCAGTCGTCCGGTGGCGCAAGCCTCGGTTTATTCTGCAAGCAAAGCAGCGGTGGAAGCGCTTACCAAAAGTCTGGCTATCGAACTTGCACCGCAACGTATCCGCGTCAATGCAGTGGCTCCAGGAACCACGGACACGGATATGCTCCGCTCGGGGATGCCGCCAGATATGGAAACTGCGATCGTCGAACATACCCTTTATGGTCGGCGGTTGGGGCGACCGGAAGAAATTGCTGAGGTGGTCGTATTTTTGGCTAGCGCGGAGGCCGATTGGATCACGGGTCAGGTGATCAATGCTTCAGGGGGCTTGCAAATTTAAGACGAATGACATTTTTGGGCTTGAATATATCACCTCGGCAATTTAATAAATTTGATTGTGGGGGGTTAGGTCTTCTCAAATATTGCCGGAGTCATAGCAATTTTCAACGGAGTCAAGTCCAGATGATTTTTTGTAAGCTTTGCTCCATGAGGTTTTCAAAAAATCATCTGGCTTTAGCCAAGTGCGCATCGCTTTAAGCAACAGGTGGCAGAGGGCGATCGGGTAGTGACGCATATGACCGTGAGGGATGTCAATCGTGAAATCGTGGCGGTGAATCCTGGTGAAACCTAAAAGTTTTCCAACAGATCAAGGAGTAGCTATCAATGGAAAATACGACAATCGCAACTCTGGAGGAAAAACTACGGCACGCTATGCTGACCAGTGACGTGGCTGTGCTGGATGACCTGATTGCGGATGACCTGGTTTGGACAATGCATACCGGCCTAGTGGTGAACAAACAATTCGATCTGGATGCACACCGCTCTGGTCTCTTCCGGTTCACAAAAGTGGATATTAGCGATCGCCAAATTCATCCTTACGGCGATTGCGTTGTGGTCACACTCAAAGCCGACCTCGCTGGCACTCACAATCACCAAGCTTTCTCAGAAACCTATCGCTTCACTCGCGTCTGGCTACAGCGACACAATCGTTGGCAAATCATAGCGGGTCATGTGAGTCAAGTCATACCTTGTTAGCTCAATTGTCCTCACCCGCATGGGTTTTTCAGGTCTGGTTCTAGGGCTGCCGTAGCAGTGTAACAATAGAGCTTGTGACTTGGGCAGACAGAATCCATGCAAGATGCGATTGTCATAGGCAGCGGGATTGGCGGATTGGTGGCAGCAGCCTTGCTGGCACGGTATGGCTGGCGAGTGCTGGTCTGCGAGAGCCATGCTATTCCGGGAGGTGCAGCGCATGGGTTCTCGCGGCAAGGGTTTCGGTTTGACTCAGGCCCCTCTTTCTTTTGTGGATTAAGCGATCCGCGATCGCGCAATCCCCTGCGGCAAGTATTGGATCTGCTGGGAGAATCTGTGGCGGCGGTCGCCTACGATCCGCTAGGACACTATCATTTTCCCGAAGGTAGCTTTCCGGTCTACGGCAATGCGGAGCGCTACCGCTCGGCAGTAGCAGAAGTGACACGGCAAGGGGCAAAGGAGCTATTGCAGTTCGAGCGGCAGATGTTGCAGCTGTATGAAGCCCTACAAGCTATCCCGGCGATCGCCCTCCGCAGTGATCTGAACTTGATTCCCGTCTTGCTGAGCCGCTATCCTATGGCTCTGCTGAAACTTCTGCCCCAATTGGGCACCATCCAAGCCTCGGTCGGTGAGGTTATGGATCGTTGGGTGCGGGATGTCTGGGTCAGAAGGCTGATTGACCTGGAATGTTTTCTGCTGTCTGGGCTCAAAGCCCACGGCACCATTGCTCCAGAAATGGCGTTTATGCTGGGCGAACGGACTCACTCCGTGATTGACTATCCTGTGGGCGGCAGTGATGCCATTGTCCAGGCTTTAGTGCGCGGCTTACAGCGGTGGGGGGGGAGCCTGCGGCTGAATTGCCATGTCGAGCAAATTTTGGTGGAACAAGGACGGGCGATCGGTGTGCGGTTGCGTCACGGGGAACTGCTCAAAGCGCCTGTGGTCATTTCCAATGCCACCCTCTGGGATACCTACACCCACCTGTTGCAGCCCGAAAGCTTGCCGGCCGCCTATCGTCAAACTGCCTTGGAAACGCCCGCTGTCGAAAGCTTCATGCATCTGCACCTGGGCATCCGAGCCGATGGGCTAGAAGGTTTAACCGGCCATCATGTCGTGGTTCACGATGCCCACCAAGAGATTACCGTTCCTGGCAACACCTGTATGATTTCTATTCCCTCCGTCTGGGACGATCGCCTGGCTCCACCCGGACACCATGCCGTTCATGCCTACACGCTAGAGTCCTACGCTGGCTGGCAGCGCGACGGAACCTACGCCTCTCGCAAACGCCAGCGTTCCCAAACGCTTTTCCGCGCCCTCGAACGGATCATCCCGGATATTCGATCGCGCATTACCCTGGAACTGATCGGCACCCCCCTGACGCACGCCCACTACCTGCGCCGTCATCAAGGCACCTATGGTCCTGCCATTGCCGCCAAAACTGGACTCTTCCCCAGCTGCCACACTCCTATCTCCGGACTATACCGGGTTGGCGACAGCACCCTTCCGGGCATCGGCGTCCCGGCTGTTGCCGCCTCCGGCATTCTCTGTGCCAACACGCTCGTCAAACCCACCGCAACGCTGCCCTAACCCCTTTTCGATTCCCAATTCCCGCCCCCTATGCCCACCCCCTTCCCCTACACCGGCGAACTTGCCGCCCTCAGCGCTGCCCTGATTTGGGCGATCGCCTCTTTCATTTATCTGGGCTTGGGCAAGCAAATGCCGCCACTGGTGCTGAACTTTGCCAAGAGCAGCATTGCGATCGCCCTGATTCTGCTGACGTTACTGCTGCAAGGCAATTTTGATCCCAACATGAGCCGGCTGAGTTTAGGCTTACTGTTGCTGAGTGGAGCCATTGGTATTGGAGTCGGGGATACTGCTTTTTTTGCCTCGTTGAATTGTTTGGGAGCCAGGCGATCGCTATTGATGGAGGCATTAGCACCCCCCTTGGCCGCCTTGCTGGCTAGCGTTTTTTTGGCAGAACACCTGAGCCTCAAAGCCTGGGCAGGGATTCTGTTGACCGTGGGTGGAATTGTTTGGGTGGTGGCAGAACGCAGCGCCGATGAAGTGCTGGAATTGCGCCCTCTGCGGGGAATTGGTTTTGGCTTATTGGCAGCCTTTGGGCAAGCGGGTGGAGCCGTTTTATCCCGAGCAGGATTGGCCGAACTCAGCGTTAGCCCTTTATGGAGCACGTTGATTCGTCTGCTAGCCGGAGTTTTGGTTTTATTTCTGCTGATTTTGCCCCAGCGCCAGACTTGGTCGAGCTTTCAGCCTTTGCGATCGCAGCGATTTTTGCTCATCCTGATCGCCACCTCGTTTATGGGCACCTATCTAGGACTCGGGTTACAGCAAACCGCCTTGAAATATACCGCCACTGGCATTGCCCAAGCTTTGACGGCTACCAGCCCCCTGTTTGTGCTGCCGGTAGCGATCGCCCTCGGTGAGCAGGTGACGGTTCGGGCCATCCTCGGCGTCTTGATCGCCATTAGCGGT
This sequence comes from Coleofasciculaceae cyanobacterium, assembly GCA_036703495.1. GTDB lineage: Bacteria > Cyanobacteriota > Cyanobacteriia > Elainellales > Elainellaceae > Drouetiella. The sequence goes on along the minus strand of DATNOY010000030.1, from coordinate 4,970 downwards.
ATTTGGCTATTGCTGGATTTTTAAGCTGGGCTTCTAGTGTGCTTGATGGCCGTGGACTGCGCTCATATCCTGGATTGACGGCATTCTCAAATCTGAACGATCGCTGGCTGGCTGGAAGCGGAGACAAGGGCAGCCTGAGAAGGGGGATGGGTGGCAATAGTTTGGCCGGTCTGTTTGGCATAAGACAGGTTGAGGCGATATCCCAACCCATAGACCGTTTCGATTAAATCTCCCGCTCCCACTAGTTTGAGCTTTTGCCTGATTCCTTTAATGTGGGTGCGGATGGTGTCTTCTCCGGGCATCTCATCATCAAACGACCAGATCTGCTCCAACAAGGCATTGCAGTTGTAAACCCGCTGGCCATTGCGCAGAAATAATTCCAGCAGGGCATATTCCTTGGGCGTAAAGCGCAAGGAATGGTTTCCATAGGAGACCTCACACTGGCTTGGGTCTAACCGCAGATCGCCCCACTGCAAAATGGGAGAGACAGCTGCTTGACTGCGCCGCAGCAATGCCCGGACGCGGGCAACCAACTCGTCTAGATCGGGCGGCTTAATCAGGTAATCATCTGCTCCGGCATCTAATCCCGTGATTTTGTCATCTTTGGTGCCCCTACTGGTGAGGATGAGGATGGGCGTCTGCTTTCCTTGCGATCGCAACTTGCGGCAGAGGCTAATGCCATCTAGCTTGGGCAACATCACATCTAAAATGATCAGATCATAATTTTGTGATGTAGCTAATTCCCAACCTGCTTGCCCATCCAGGGCAAGATCAACGGCATAGCGCTGGGCAGTCAGTAGCGTTTTGAATATAGCGCTAAGATCAGTCGCGTCTTCAACTAATAAAATTTTCATAAGAACGAGTGGTTAGAAAAACGGCGCTTCTGGGAAAATAGCTGAGTCATCAGAGCAGGGTAGTCTGACTTCAGTATTCCCAGATTCCCAGCAGCTAATCTAGAACTCGCGAAGGGGTGTACTGGAAATCTAATAGGAGGGAACGTGAATTGAATAAAATCCAAAACTTAGCTTTTGAAAGTACAGCATTGCCACGCTTTCAAAAAATTTGACGCAGGAAAATGGGTTTGCTGCGAAAATTAGTCAAAACTCCAGTAAGGATCTGTGAGGATTTGTATTGATAGCCCTAGTCAATTCGGTGAAGACAAGGAGTGCGCCCCCTTCCTCAGCCGTTTGCGATCGTTCATCCATCGCGCAAAACATAGCCAACGCCACGTACAGTTTGAATCAGGCGCTTCTCGCCCTGTTCTTCTAGCTTCAGGCGCAGGTAGCGGACGTAGACCTCAATGATGTTGGAATCGCCCATAAAGTCATATCCCCAGACTTTTTCTAGGATTTGGTCGCGGGTGATGACTTGGCGAGCATGGCTCATCAGGTAGTCCAGTAAATCAAATTCTTTGGCGGTCAGATCGATCGCCCTGCTGCCATAAAACACTTCTCGGGTGCTGCGGTTCAGGCTCAAGTCACCGAATTGCGAAACATCAGGATTATCATCATGCGTGCGGCGCAGGTGGGCCCGCACTCGGGCCATCAACTCCTCAATGCTGAATGGCTTAACGACATAATCATCGGCTCCTGCATCTAAACCGGCTACCCGATCGCTCACTTCATCCTTGGCGGTTAACAGAATCACAGGAACTTTGCTACCCGTTGCCCGCAGCCGCCGACACACTTCCAGCCCGGTCATACCTGGCATCATCCAATCTAGAATCACTAAATCGGGCGGCGTTTCCCGAGCGATCGTCAATCCGGTTAAACCATCATGCGCTACATGGATCTGATAGCCCTCACTATCCAGCTCTAGCTGAATAAATCGAGCGAGTTTAACTTCGTCTTCTACTAAAAGGATGGTTGCAGTCATAAGATTCTCCTGGTTTGAGAGAAAGGGCTGTCGGATGAAGGGAGGGAGTCTATCGCCCGTTTCCCAGCGGCTACGTCCACCTCATCGGCACAGCCTAGCGGCAACTTGACTGTGAAGATGCTGCCTTGACCCAGTTCAGATTGAACGGTGATTTGTCCGTTCATGCCTTCCACGAGGGATTTGGCGATCGCCAATCCCAGTCCAATTCCACCGGTCGAACGGCAGCGGGAGGCATCTACCCGATAAAACGGTTCAAAGATGTGAGCTTGATCTTTGAGCGAGATGCCACAGCCGCGATCGTAAACTTGAATCACGGCACTATCGGATGTTTCGCTGAGTTTAATCACAATCGGCTGTCGAGGCTGGGCGTAGCGAACAGCATTGTCAAGCAAATGTTTCAAGATCCGTATCAGCTGGCTGGAGTCGGCTTGGGCGACAATTAAGGGGGCGCTTGCCTGCAGTTCAATAGCTGTCTCAGGAGATTGCACCATTTCTACTGCCGTTGCCACCCAATCATTGAGGACAATCGGTTCCAGGTGAAACTCCATTGTTTCACCATTGATCCGGGCCAAATCCAGTAGATCCTTTAAAAGCTGGATGGTTCGTTCGGTTTCTTCCACTGCTACTTCCAGGGCTGCTTTTTGGGAATCGGTGAGATTATTGCAGCGGCGTAACATGCTTTGTAAATAGCCGTATACCAGGCTGAGAGACGTGCGAATTTCGTGGGAAATGCTGTTGGTAAATTGGCGTTGCTGTTCGTCGGCTTCTGTCAGGCGACTGGACAAACTGCCAAAAGCCTGTACCAGTCCTCTCAGTTCGCTAGGAATCTCATCCAGTTCCAGCCCCTGGGGAGGGAGCTTACCCTGGGCGATCGCCATCTGGTTCATTTTGCGGAGGGGATGCAGCGATCGCCAGATCAGATAAGCAATCAGGGTGGCAAGGACGGCCACGGCTAGAATTGTGGCAAATCGCAAGCTGTTCACCAGCGTATTGAGCACGGTGTAGTCATGGGTAATATCTTGGGCTAAGTAAATCTGACCGATGGCTTTGCCATTTAGCTGTAGCGGTTGACTCAATAACACCAGGTAATGCCCATTCACCGCGGAAACTTTCGGCTGCAGCGGCATCATCGCTTGCGGCAGCAGCGCAGCTTCGCCGGGAAAGCTAGACAAATTGTGAGACGTGGCTAATACCTGATTGTGCGTTCCCTTCACCCACATCCACAAATCAGGAGACGACTCGCGATCAATCAGCGCTTGGATCTGGGCCGTAACAGGCTGGGTTGACTGATTCGCCCTCAACTCAGCAGGGATGCGATCGCCAATAGACTGCAGATAGCGCTGGTGGTCTACGATGAGCATTTGCCGCATTTCCCAGGTAGTCCAGCTGCCAATGCTGCCGACGCCCAATAGCGCCAGGGTTGTCATCCCTAAGGTTAGCCGAAGTTGCAGCGATGCCAGATCCATGCCCTGGCGCTTCAGCCCGTCTAACTGTTTAATAGCGCGATTGAAAAGTTTCATTGAATCGCTGACTGTACCTCAGATCGTCGATATGGCTCGATATTGGGCGTAACTCCTGTAGTTTAGCCAATCTGGCTGAGTCCAAGATGATATTTTGCTGAGGGGACGATCAGGGTTTAATGAGAAGGGAACTGCCAGCACGGCACTGCTTTAGTGTCTCGAAGCCAGCAGCAATTCTGCCCGCCATAGCCCGGCTCGGCACACAAAGGGACAATATTGACTGACTAAAAGCTGCTGCTGGGCTGTAGGGAGAATGCCAGCAGCATCGTATTTGGCAATGGCTCTGGCAATCCGCCGAGCGTCATCCATGGGAATGCCCGCCCGCATTAGCTTGCGCCAGTAGGCAGACATGACTTTTTTGAGCACCAACGTTTGGGCGATCGCTTCGGCATCTGCCAACGATACGCCCAAAGCTGTTAATTTACGCCAGTCAAACTCTAGAACCGCTTCGGGTTTGAAGGTGTGGGGGAGGGAGGCGAGGGATTTAGCCTGGGGCAGTGACTTCGGAGACTTAGGAGCGGTGGGGCGATCGCAGTAAACTTGGATGGGTAAGATGCGGGAATTGGATTCAGCCATAATAATCAGGAACGGGGGCTTTATGAGTGATCGATGGTGATAGATGCTGTAACACCTGATCACTACTTCAGACAGAACTATACGCATTTCTGCTGAAATTTTGTGATCCTGAGCATACCTTGCTGTGAGTTGATCCTGAAAACAAGCTGTTGCCAGTCATTGCTAGTGAGAAAACTCCTGAGTTGAGCGGAGTTCAGGTGCAGCCAGGATCCAATTCAGTCCCGATCAAGGATGATAGATCCACTTGTTGAAAATTGAAAAACGGCTGTTTATGCGCCATCTTGCTCCCAGTACCGCTGCCTTAAAGCTGATCTTAGAAAATTCTCCCGTCGGGGCTGTACTGCCAGCGATCGCTCAACTCTCGTTGCCTAACCCCTGGCTGGCAGGAGGGGCAGTTCGCAATACAGTGTGGCGATCGTTATTTGGCGAAACCTGTGAGCTGGTGATCAATGATTTTGATGTGGCGTTTTTTGATCTGCACGGCGATCGCCAGCAAGAGCTAGAGGCCAAAAAGCTGCTGACCGAACAATTTCCAGACTATAAGTTTGACGTGAAAAACCAAGCCAGCTTTGCCCGCTGGCGAGCCGGGCGTAGACCTTATACCAGCGTGGAAGATGGCGTAGGAGATTGGCTGCACACTGCAACTGCGGTGGGGGTTCGAATCACTGGATCAGGAGAGTGGCAATTTTTTACACCTTATGGATTGGCAGATTTGTTTAATGGCGTAGTCTGCCCGACACCTGCCCATGGGCAGAATCCAGATGCGCACCAGAAAGCCGCTACTTTTCTGCAAAAGTGCCCTGGCTTGCAGTTGGTAAATCGCTCGAATCTCTGAATTCCAGGGCATCCTCTCTTTGGGGAGTCACCTGGGCAAATTCTCAGGGACTCCGCTAGCAGCGGCTCCATTTATAAAGAAGTTCCATGCTTTCCCAGCGAGCCTGACGGAGTTGCGTCAGGATAGAGATACAGTGACGTAGCAATAGAAACCCGGACATGATT
>DATNOY010000029.1:0-6955 GCA_036703495.1 Coleofasciculaceae cyanobacterium | reverse complement strand
GGGCGGCTGACTGGCAATCCAGCCGCTGTCACCGTGGCTGGTCGGCTGGGGGTGAATGAGTTAGACATTAATGGAGTGGCCTTTGAACCGTTGCTAACGGGTAAGTTTCAATATGTAGCTAACCGATCGCTCAACCTGGATGTCGTTGGATCACAAGACCGCATTGCCTTAGCGCTAGATAGCCGCAATCGTCCTGTTTCATTCTTTGTTCAGCAAGGGGAAGCGATCGCCCAGGGCAGGGGTTCAGGCGATCGGCTCGTGGCGGATCTGCAAAATTTTCCGGTAGCAATTCTCAACTTAACACCTGCGGCTGACTATGGGTTGGGTCGCGTCACCGGTACAGTCAACGGTAACTTTGACATTAATCTAGCCAACTTGGCTCAGCCAGATGTGATTGGACAGGTGGCGATCGCCAATCCAGCCTTGGGCTACATCAAAGCTGATTCTTTCACTGGGCGGTTCCGCTATGTAGACGGGACTGGGGTGTTGAATGAAGGCGAACTTCGCCAAGGCAACAGCCGCTACCTGCTATCAGGCAGCTTTAGCCCCAGTGCCGATCCCCAATTTCAGGGCAAGATTACGGCCGATTCCGGACGGGTTGAGGATATCCTCACCGCCCTGCAAATCTTTGAGCTAGGAGATTTTGGCAGGGGCATTCGTCCTCCTACCTTTGTCTCAGCCGCAGCGGTAGTTCCGGCTTCAGTCAGCACGACTAATTTGAGCTTGCTGAATCAGCTACGACGCTATTCAGAAATTGTCACACTGCGCAATCAAGAAATCGCTCAGCGTGAAGGGAATTCTTTCTTACCTGATCTGACTCAACTCCAGGGTCCCTTTACAGGGGACATTAATGTGGCCTTCTCGCCGAAGCAAGGCTTGAGCTTGGGCTTTGGGTTGAGTGGTCAGGATTGGGTCTGGGGAAAATATCATGTCAATCAGGTCGTGGCATCTGGAAATTTTGAGAAAGGCATTCTGACGCTGTTACCGCTACGCTTTCAATCCGGCGAATCCTTGTTTAACTTTTCTGGCACCTTGGGCGGAGATCAGCAATCTGGACAGCTGATTGCCCAGAAGGTACCCGTAGCTGCCCTCCGCGACTTGTTTAAACTGCCGATCGCGCTGGATGGGCAGCTGAATGCCAACGTCTCAGTCGGGGGCAGCGTTGGCAATCCTCAACTGGGAGGAGAGCTAGTTCTGTCGAACGCCAGCTTGAATAATCAACAGATTCCTCCCCTCAGAAGTCTGTTTGGCTATGTCAATGCTCGGCTGGATTTTGATGGCAAAGTCATTGGGGATGCGGCCAATGCGTTCAAACTGAACGGCAGCATTCCCTATGCCTTTCCCTTTATGACGGTTTTACCGAATAACAATGAACTCTCTTTAGATGTCAATGTCCGCAACAACGGTATTGCTCTCCTGAGTTTGTTTACCGATCAGGTGGCTTGGCAGGGTGGCGAAGGCGATGTCAATCTACAAGTTCGAGGCACCTTAGATCCCGCCTTAACGAATCCGGTGCGGTTGAATGCATCCGGAAATGCTACTTTTACCGATGCTGTCTTTTCGGCTAAGCTGCTGCCGGAAAATATCACCCATGTCAACGGCAAGATTGTCTTTAACAACGATCGCATTCAAGCCCAGAAAATCCAGGGACAATTTGGTAACGGACAGGTCGTTGCTCAAGGTGTACTGCCCCTGTTGCTGCCGCTCAGCCCTAGTGATCCAGACGCAGCCACTCCCCTGACCGTGGCTCTAGGCGATGATGCGGACAAAATTGCCCTGAACTTAAAAGGGCAATATGTAGGCAATGTTAATGGCAATGTTGTGATTACTGGGACAGCCTTGCGTCCCTTGGTCGGTGGCGAGATTCTCCTGAGTGATGGACGGGTGATCCTACCGAGCAGTGACGGATCAGCCCCGGTCAACGTCGCTGCATCGGGAACACCCTCTACTCCCAGCTTCTTCGCACCACCACAATTCAATAATCTGCAAATTAACTTGGGCGATCGCGTCCGGATCACGAGTCAGCCGATCCTCAGCTTTGTAGCCAATGGCAGCCTCATTCTCAACGGCACCATGGATGATTTAAGCCCCGACGGTACGATCTCTCTCAAGCGAGGCCAGGTCAACGTATTTGCAACGCAGTTTAATTTACTACGGGATTACAATAACCGAGCCGTTTTCTCTCCCGCTAAAGGGCTAGATCCTTACCTAGATGTTCGGCTTGTTACCTCTGTCCCCGAAGTGGTGCGAGCACCCGTTGCCAACACTTCTTCCCCGTTTGGAGTGGCAGAACTGGCAGATACGACCGCTTATCCATCCACAGATTTCGGTTCCCTGCAAACTATTCGTGTGCAGGCCAGCGTCACCGGGCCAGCCAGCCAAATTTCCAACAATATAGAACTCACCAGCAGCCCTAGCCGTACCGAATCGGAGCTAGTCGCGCTGATTGGCGGCAACTTTGTCAGCAGTATTGGAGAATCTGCCGATAACCCTACGCTAGCCCTCGCCAGCGTGGCAGGTTCTACATTGCTTTCAGGGCTGCAAAACTTGATTAGTGATGCCACAGGGCTAACTGATTTCCGCCTCTTTACAACCACCGTCTCTTCTGAAAAGGCTCGCTCTTCTACCCTGGGGCTGGCTGCCGAACTTGGCTTTGACATTACCCAGAATATTTCTGCGTCTGTTCTGCAAATCCTTACGGCTCAGGAATCAACCCGCTTTAGCCTACGCTATCGAATTAACGATCAACTGCTGCTGCGGGGTTCTACCAACTTAAATGGGGATAGCCGAGCTGTCTTGGAGTATGAGACTCGGTTTTAGAAAGCTGAACGCGGAGCGATACAGTACTACGCACTCAGATGAGGACAAGGGGAAGGCTACCCGCGCATCCCGTCTCATCTTGATGAGAACTGCTATTTTATGGAAAGCTCTCACGACTCAATGTAGCGCCCAGCTAAAAATATAGCGCCCAGCTAAAAATAAGAGTGCCAAGCAAGTTGCTTAGCACTCCGCACTCAAGGTCTAAAATTTCTTAAGCTTCAATTCTTCAGGCTTCGTCGTAAGCTTCCAAATCCAGCAAATAGAGATACGGTTCCACTAATTCTGGACGCTGAAACGCGATCGCTCGTAGCAAATGCCAATCATTGAGTCCTTCAAAGGGGTTGCTGTAGTCATCTTGCTCCAACCGCGTTGCTAGAGCAGCCACATCCTGATCGGTGATGTGAGTCACATCTTGTCTTGAGATATTTAACGTTTTCATCGCTACCCCCCTTAGTTTCGCGGATCTGCGGATCTGTAGCCTGCTTACACAGAACCTTCTGCTTCCATCTATCCTAATCGGTGTTCCGTAATTATTCGGAGGATTACGTAATTTCTTCTATAAAACTTTGCATATGGCTTAACACAACTGGCTGTATTTCGTGACCCATATCTTGTTCAAAATACTGCACTGATGCCCCTAATTTCTGTAATCCATCGCGGACATGCTGAGCTGCAGCCAACGGCACAACTGGATCTTGCCGTCCATGCACCACCAGAATCGGCGGCAATGGCTGAGAGACAGATCGTTCTAAACCCAGTTCTGCAGGCTCTAGCGGAGCATGAAGATAGCCACTTAGAACCATCAGCCCTGCAACCGGCATGCTCAAGCCCACATCCAAGGTCATGGCTCCCCCTTGCGAAAACCCACCCAAAATTGTGCGGGTTAATGGGATTCCCGTCGTTTGTGGCAGCGATTGCAGCCAGCGCAGCAGTTGCGATCGGCTTTTCTGAAGTTCGGGCTGTTGTCGAAACTCGGGGCGACTAAAAAAACTGTAGTCATTCGGTAAGCCATACCACATCCTACCCATCGGTGCGTAGGGATGGGGAAACGGCGCATTAGGAAATAAAAATTGGTAATCGGGCAAATCTACATAAGATGCTAGAGCCGCCACATCTTGAGCATTGGCTCCCCAACCGTGCAGCATCACGAGTAGTCCCTTTGGCTGTCCGCCTTTGGCCGGAACGGAAATTGCTTGTAAAGCCAGAATGCTACTCCTCAAACACTCGAACTAGCTTAGATCATATCTCACCGTCTCTACCGGTAATGTTCTAGACAGGTTGTCTATTTTTTGAAACACCACCTAGTCCGCCCTGCTAGCCCTTCCTACCGGCCGCACATATCCTGTGGCAATGGCGTCTTGCAACAAACAAACCAGATTGCGATCGCGTTCTGTCAGGTCTCTGCTGAGCATTAGCCACTGCAGCCGCGCTTCTGCACCCGGAGAAAACTCGCCCTGTTCTACAGCCAGCCGGGCAATCTGCTCAATGGAGTAAGACTCAGGAGAGGTGTAAAACTCAAAAGTCCCATAACTAAGACTTGGCGTTCCTGTCATGACGCACCTGCCATCAAAAGGTCATAACGAAAGCTTCAACCCTGCAATGGGAGATTCCTGAATCTAGCAGGAGGCAAAGCTTCAAGTCAGTCTGCTTTCATCTTTGCAGTCTGTTTGCCGTGCCACAATTGGTCAATCGTCACAAACTGATAGCCCTGTTGCTGTAAAAGAGGGATAAGTTGATCCACCGTGGCGGCTACATCTTCGCCACCGCAGTAACCATCATGCAGTACAACCAAAGAGCCGTTCTGAATTTGTTGAAGGACACGCTGAGCCACAATTTCAACCCCAGGACGTACCCAATCTTCTGGGACAACGCTCCACATCACAGGACGATAGTGCCATTGCCTCAAATAAGCCAAGGTTTGAGGCGTAAAAAACCCGTTAGGTGGGCGGACATCCCGAATATTTTGCTGGACGTAGGTTAACTCTACCTGACAAGCTTGGGCAATAGCCAGCTGGGTTCGCGCTAGTGAATCTTGGAGTTCATGGGCCGAAAGTCGCGGAAACGCTGTATGAAGATAGCCATGCAACCCAATCCAGTGGGCTTGCTGCCAAACAGCTCGGGCAATGCTGGGCGATCGATCGACACAAGTTCCTAACCAAAAGAAACTTGCTTTAACCTGATAGCGATCTAAAACTTCTAGCAGTTGCGGCGTAAATTTAGCATGTGGACCATCGTCAAACGTGAGAGCAATCACCTTCGTGTCAGCACAGCCAACCCAAAGGCAGTCCGGAAAAACAGGTTTAAGGACTTTATGAACAAGAGGATAGATCGGTGCAAACTGCATGAACGGGCTATTCAATCCGCTAAATCAAGGCTCTACGAGTCTAGCGCGCCTGACTGAATTTCTTCAGGCTTGATTTTTCCGGCTCTATATTTTCTGGTTCTATATTTGGGGCTACCCTACACTGTCACAATCCTTCGTTTTCACAAGTCTGTCTCATCCAGGCAGACTGCACCACAGAAGTGAGGACATCGCCATTCAAAGGTTTGACCAAAAACCCATCTAACCCTGGATTTTCTTCCTGATGCAGCCAGCTTGGATCATGGGAATCTGTTAGCGCCACGATTGTCGTTTTCCGAGCATTGACTCGTTGACGAAATTCAGTGACCAATTTTTTTGACCAACTTTGCTGATTCCCCGCCAAGATGATTAAGTAGGGAGGTGTCTGAGTCACTCGAGCGATCGCTTGAGCAGCAGAATGCGCTACCACGACGGGGCACTTGAGCTGATTCGTCAAGAACTCTAATCCTTGGAGATAATCGGAGCCCTGATCTAGCACTAAGACGTAACTCTGGGTTGATTTCATACAAGGCACAACACGCTATCGGCTAATATAGCTTTCTGCCTTGTCCTGGCTATTTTGGGGTGAGGAACCTGAAACTAGTCTGTAGACAGCTTTGTCAGTTTTTTTTTGCTGTGAACCGCTTCCAATTTTTTAAGGTTTTCTGCTTATTGACCTTTCAATATTTTTCAGAAGTTCATCTTTCTTATAAAGCGAAGGATCTATCGTGACGCTGAAGTGACCCTGACAGCTTTTTGAATCGAAACCAAGTAAAATCCAAAAGTTCTCAGCTGAGAAACTACATTAACGGCGACAGCAAATCCAAGGTCATGCCCTCCCAAGCCACAATGCTGTTAGGAAATTCATGGGCAGTGTCTTCTTTCAGCTGATCCATAAAGTTGTCATCATGTAACGGATCATGATGGAAAATCACCAGCTTTTTAACGTTGGCGGCTTTGGCAACCTTAACGGCTTCTTGCCAAGTAGAATGCCCCCAGCCAACTTTACTAGATTTGGGGTCATGATACTCCGCATCGGTATAGGTGGCATCGTAGATCAACACATCCGCATCACGAGCCAGCCACAGCACGTTCTCATCCAGACGATCGGGGAAGTGCTCAGTATCAGTCACATAGGCTGCCGCATGCCCGTTCCAAGTCACACGGTAGCCCACTGCCTCACCTGGGTGATTCAGCAAAGCATTCTCTACTAAAACATCATCAATTTGAACAGCTTCACCAATTTCTAAATCATAGAACTTGAGGTCGGCCCCCATGATCTGCAGCGGCACCGGAAAATTGGGATGCAGCATCTGGTCATTCAGGCGTTGCTCAATCGTAGAACCGTTCGGTGCGATCGCGCCATAAATGTGGAAGCGATTGATCTTAACGAAAGCGGGGACAAAGAAGGGAAACCCTTGAATATGATCCCAATGGGAATGAGTAAAAAACATGTGCGCTTCAATTGGCATTTGCGTCAGCATGGTTTGACCCAGCACCCGCAGCCCCGTGCCGCCATCAAATGTGAGACGGTGTCCACCCACTCTCATCTCAACACAGGCAGTATTACCGCCATAGCGCACAGTATTGGAACCGGGGCAGGCAATACTTCCTCTCACTCCCCAAAAATGAACCGTAAATTGGTTTTGCGTATTAGACATGCGTGCGTCCCGCCAGATTCAGCCCAATCTCAGTAAATGAAGCCCATACCCGTAATTAATCAGAAGCTTATAGCCAGCACTTGAATGCCCAGAAAGTTTAAGCTTTAGGATTCAAACCTGAAGAACAAGCATC
>DATNOY010000028.1:0-2098 GCA_036703495.1 Coleofasciculaceae cyanobacterium | reverse complement strand
AACTGCGTCTAGAACGGCTGAATCAAGTCTTGGGGCTGGTGATCCTGAATCCGGATGTGAAGCAGTCGGATGAACTGACGGAAGAGGATATTGGTGAACTTAAAGCCTCAGATGTCGAGCGGACGCTGACGGATTTGGGCTGCAAACTGACCCCTACCGGCGAAGGCGTCTGGACCGTGACCGTTCCCCCTTATCGCTATCGCGATTTAGAACGAGAAATTGACCTGATTGAAGAAGTCGCCCGTCTATACGGCTACAACAAATTTTGCGATACCCTGCCCGATAAAGGCGAGGCGGGCTACCTGCCGGATGAGATCGCGGCTGTGCGTAAAATTCATCAAGCTTTCCGGGCAGCTGGACTCACCGAGGTGCTGCACTACTCGCTAGTCAAGCCCGCCGAAGACCAACAAATTCAGCTGGCTAATCCGCTCTTTGTGGAATACTCGGCTCTGCGAACCGAGCTGCTGCCTGCCCTGATTGATGCTTTTCAATACAACCTGGAGCAAGGCAACGGCGCATTGAATGCGTTTGAAATTGGGCGGGTGTTCTGGCGCGAAGAGAACGGCTTTGAGGAAGCCGATCGCGTGGCTGGTATCCTGGGGGGCGATCCCTCCCAGGGACGCTGGGTGCGCAGCGGTCGAGAGCAGCCCATGACCTGGTTTGAAGCCAAAGGCACTTTACAAAGCGCTTTTCAACGGCTGGGGCTAAACGTAGAATTTCAGCCCGATCGCCGCAATGCCATCCTGCATCCTGGGCGCACCGCCTCTCTCTGGATCAGCGGCAATCGGTTGGGCACCTTTGGTCAACTGCATCCGCAACTCCGACAAGAGCGTGGTTTACCCGATGCTGTTTATGTCTTTGAACTGACTCTAGATGTCATCCTCGATCACATGATTCAGGAAGATCTGTTGGTGCCGCCCTTCCAGGCTTATTCCGCCTATCCAGCTTCCGATCGCGACATTGCCTTCTTTGCCCCGACTCAATTTTCGGTAGCCGAAATTGAACGGGCTCTTAAAAAAGCCGGCAGCAAGCTTCTAGAATCCGTTGAGCTATTCGATGAATATAAAGGTGAAAATGTCCCGCAAGGCAAGCGCAGTCTAGCTTTCCGGCTGACCTACCGCGCCAGCGATCGCACCCTCACCGATCAAGATATTGATCCGGTTCATCAAAAAGCTCGTGAAGTCCTGGAAGAAAAATTCCAGGCCGAACTCAGAAGCTAACCTCCTCAACTTCCCAATTCTCTATCCCCCATCCCCATTTCCATGCCCAAATACGTCCTCTGGGGCAGCTACTGCACCGATGTCCTAGAAAAACGCGCCCCTTATCGTCAAGCTCACCTCGATCGCCTTGCCCAGCTTAAAGCAGCAGGCAATCTGATCACCATTGGCCCGACCCAAGACCTGACCAAAGTGTTTGGCGTCTACGAAGCCAACGATGAAGCTGCTGCACGGCAACTGGTCGAAGAAGACCCGTACTGGCAGCACGGCATTTGGATCGACTATGACATCCTGGAATGGATCCAAGCCTTCTGAGGTTCAGTAGATCGCAAATGCTTTCCAATTATCTAAAAAGTTAGTTTTTTGGGCCGCGCGAAGCGCGGCCCAAAAAACAATTTGCGATCTACTGAGGTTCGGCATCCTCTGCCAGCAAGGGCAGCGTAAACCAGAAGCTGGTTCCTTGATTCGGCTCACTTTGTACCCCAATCACGCCGCCGTGGGCTTGAATGATTTGCCGACAGAGATAAAGCCCTAAACCCAGACCAACCGATCTGGGTTTTTGATCTCCTCGGAAGTACGGATCAAACAATCGCTCGCATTGCTTAACATCCATGCCAACCCCATTATCCGTGACGGTGCAATGTAACCAGTTGCCCTCGCGGTCGGCATCCAGAATCAGAATCAGCCCAGGCGGATTGTGTTTTAGGGCATTGGCCATCAGGTTTTGGTAAACCCGCGCCAGCTGCAGCGGATCGACCTGAATCCGGGGCAGATCAACCGAGATCCGGTTATCCAAATGGGTTTGCTCTCGGTCTAGGATAGGCTGCAGATCGGCGATCGCCCCTGCCACAATTTGGCTCAGTTCGGCCGGCTGAGTCCGA
>DATNOY010000027.1:0-14929 GCA_036703495.1 Coleofasciculaceae cyanobacterium | reverse complement strand
GGCTTTCATTGGCAAGGCAATTTAAGGTTTGCAACTTTCCCCTAATGTACGAGTCAGTTATGAAAATCCCGTGAAAGCAAAACTATTAGCTAAGGTCTTAATCCGAAGCGGTGGTGCAGCTGTGGACTCTGGAGGCAAGATAGTTGTTAGGCAAGCAAATTTTAAGAATTGTTTGATGACATCTTCTGATGACATCTGATGGATTGCTCTGAACTCCGATCGGTTACTTTTTGCCTGTGCTAGCAATAACTACAGGATCAAGGTGCGAGATCTAAAGACTGGAAATTGGCGGCAACGGACTCTGCCATGACTGGGGCTGTAATGGACTCTGCCATGACTGGGAAATTTTCGGGAGAGCAACCCATGACTTCAACATCTTTGAGGATGCTTTTGAGATATCTGGTCATACCAAAAATTAACATCCCACCACCCACCGAAATAAACACGGTATCAATCTGTTCTAACGGTCTGTTCTATTACCTCTCTATCACCTCGGCAATTTGATAAGCTTCACTGTGGGTCGCAAAGCGCACCTCACAAAAAGCCCTTGGGGTTTAAGTATTCTCAAAGATTGCCGGAGTAATACCTGCCTGTTCTAACGGTATGCAAGGCGGCAATCCGGTTTGCTTCACTAAAACTTTGAACTGGCTGTTAAGATTTAAATTGACGGTCAAGGAAAATGTTTGCAGCCTCTGCGATCGCCTGCTGACCGATAGGGTTAGGGAAGTAAGTCTGCTGTCGTTTACCGCTAGCCCCTGTATGTTGCCATCTCTCAAGCAAATTAAACAGCGCCTTAAACAGCAGTTTACCAACGCGCTGAAGTCCGAGTCGCCCCTATTTCCGTCGTTGTTTCCCAAGTCTGCCAAGCTGGAGCAAGTGGCAACAGGCTTTCAGTTTCTGGAAGGACCGGTCTGGATTGCGGAAGAGCAGGCGCTTTATTTTTCTGACATTCCGGCTAACCAAATTCTTAAGCTCAATGCAGCAGGTCAGATTTCTGTAGTGCGGCATCCCAGCGGCAACGCCAACGGGTTAACCCGCGATCGCCAAGGACGGCTGGTTATCTGCGAAGAAGGAGCCCGCCAGCTGACGCGCCTAGAGCCAGACGGAACCATCACGGTGCTGGCCGATCGCTTCCAGGGCAAGCGGCTGAATAGTCCCAACGATGTTGTGGTCAAAAGCGATGGTGCCATCTATTTTTCGGATCCTCCCTACGGCATTAAGCCAGAGCAGCAAGAGCAGCCGATGCAGGCAGTCTATCGGCTGTCGCCCACAGGTGAACTTACCGTTGTGGCAGACGATTTTGACAGCCCTAACGGCTTAGCCTTCTCTCCCGACGAGCGCCAGCTTTACATCGACGATAGCGGTCGCCGTCAGCTTCGGGTCTTTGATGTGCAGCCCGACGGCAGCTTAGCCAACGGCCGGCTGTTTTTTGATCTGAACGTGCCGAAACCGGGGGCACCCGACGGCATGAAACTAGACCGCGCCGGACGGATTTACTGTACGGCGGCTGGAGGAGTCTGGGTCTTGGATGCTGAAGGGCATCATCTGGGCACAATCGCCACGCCAAACGCTCCTTCTAACTGTGCCTGGGGCGATGCCGATGGGCAAACCCTCTACATTACAGCGGGCGACTCAGTGTATAAAATTCGGGTGAATACGCCCGGTGCCGTTAGTTAAGCGGTGGAGTTGGGGACGAGCCGCCAATCAGCCGGCGATCGCTACTCCCAACAGCCGCCCCACCCCGAAGGTCACTCCAGCGGCCGCCAGCCCAAAAATGACTTGCCGCATGCCTGAGTAGATAATGCTCCGACCGGTCAACAACGTAATGCCTGCCCCAATTACAAATAGGGCGACAGCGCTCAACAAAATGCTGGTCACCACTGCCGGCATGCCGTTCAGCACGATGAAGGGAGCGACCGGCACAATTGCACCGATCGCAAATAGAAAAAAGGAAGTAATCGCAGCGGCCCAAGCCGAGCCGCCCAACTCCTCTGGATCAATGCCCAATTCCTCGCGCGACAGCGCATCCAGTGCCGTGCTGTGGTCAGACATGATCCGGGCTGCCAGTAGACGAGCTTGGGACGCTGGCAACCCTTTCGCTTCATAAATCAGCGCCAGTTCTTCTTCTTCCTCATCCGGTACTTCCTCCACTTCCCGCCGCTCAATTTGAATTTGGCGATTGTAAAGCTCCCGCGAACTCTGGAC
Organism: Coleofasciculaceae cyanobacterium; assembly: GCA_036703495.1. Taxonomy (GTDB): domain Bacteria; phylum Cyanobacteriota; class Cyanobacteriia; order Elainellales; family Elainellaceae; genus Drouetiella. Next base: position 12,724 of record DATNOY010000027.1, on the reverse strand, counting down.
CGAAAGCCACTCTCCCAATGCCATCGAGCAGGCTCCAGCCAGCAACCCTGCCATGCCCGTCACTAAAATGGACTGACCCGATAAGTTAGCTCCGGCTACTCCCATCACCAGGCTGAGATTAGAGAGCAAGCCATCGCTAGCACCCAGCACCGCCGCCCTGAGGGAATTGCCGCCCGTAGTGCGGTGGCGGCCTTCAATTTGAGCGAGGGTACTGCCGCCTATGCCCTGTCCTGTCGGAGTGGCGATCGCCTGCAACAATCGGGCATGGGAGCGTTCTTGCACAGGTAAAAGCGTTGTCTGGGCATCAGGCTGCTGATCATAGCTGTGGCTATCCACTTGCTCCATTGCATTGATGGTAGGCAAAACAAACTGTGCGCCAAACCATTGGGCCAGTAAGGCTAGCGATCGGGTGCGCCAACCTGGCTTCGGTCGAGGAATGGGATACCCCACCTGCAATAATTTCTCTTCCCAAAATTTGGCATGGGTTTCTTCGGTCGCTGCCAGTTTGCGATACACCTCTGCCAAGGCGGGCTGTGCCTCTACCTTAGCCAACGCCCGATAGAGATAGGCACTATCAATCTCGTCCTGCCAGTTTTCCAAATGACGCGCGGTTTCAGGGTTCATAACCAACCTGGACATCACCGACAGGAAAATCATAGCGCGATTTTTTGGAAAGATAGGGCGATCGCTCCGTTTAACTGGCTGGCCACTCAACCAAGCGCTGAGGATAGAGGCTTAAAGAAAACCCTATTGCATTAAATTCACGATCCTGAGAATCACGAATTAATTGAAACCAAACGTTTAATTTTTGAGAGCGCGGCAATGCCACGCTCTCAAAAATTAAGTTTTGGGTTGGATTAAATTCACGTTCCTTAGGAAGACAGCGGTTGATGCGTATACCCCAAGACCGCAGATTTTTGGATTTGGGGTTTGAGCTGAGCAATGTCTGTGTACACATCCGCCACATTGATCAAACTGTCGCTCGTCATCGATCGCAGGCTGACCACTTCTACCCGTGCTCCTCGATAGGAGACCGTGTTCACCGCATAGGACAGATCGCCATCGCCACTGACTAACACCGCAGTGTCATAATGTCCCGACAGCGTCATCATATCTACTGCAATTTCCACATCCAGATTTGCCTTTTTAGATCCATCCGGAAGTTGAATTAAATCCTTGGTGACCACACGGTAGCCGTTCCGACGCATCCAGAGCAAAAAACCCTGCTGCTTTTCGTTAACGCGATCAACGCCGGTATAGAAGAAAGCCCGCAGCAGACGACTTCCCTGAGTCAAGTGACACAGCAGTTTAGCGTAATCAATTTCAATACCCAGCTGCAAAGCGGCATAAAACAAATTGGAGCCATCAATAAAAATGGCGACTCGACCTCGGTTGACGCTGACGGGTAGAGCGGTGTCACTAGCGCTGGTTGAAAACTCAATGCCTTGATTGTGGAGGCTGGCGTTTGAGGGTTGCTTGGCATAAAATGCCTGCTGCTTCAGGATTGTGTCTTCAGATGTTTCTTTGATCAACTTAGTAATCATCTGTATGTTTTTCGCGTGAGATGTTTATAGAGGTGAGGGCTGAGGAGTTATTAGATAAGCTAGAAATTCAGCAATCATGAACTATTAATAAGGACAGACTGGCTGATAGGGAATGTATTTTCAGAAACATCGTTGACAAATCGTTAAGAATTGCCCTATTCAGCAGTCACGGATCAAGCTTAAATCAAGCGTTTACTGGATGCTTTGCTCTATTGCTTTGCTCTATTGCTTTGCTCTAGGATTGGCGATCGCGCAGGGGCAGCGCTTCATGCACCTTAATCGGAACAAGCGCCATTTTAGAGTCACAAACCTCCCTAGATTCTAGCCATCGAGCCATAGACTGTAGAAGAAGAGTGACCCAAGTGTTAAGAAAAAAACAATTCATGATTTAGAATTTCAGCTGCGATAATTTCAGGTTGGGCAATTATTTCAATCGAGGTTGCCAAAAATTGCAACCATCCTCACTTCTGTCTTCCAGGTTAGAACTTCAAGATGCAGGATTCGTGGAGATTAGTTTTTTTATCAAAAGGAATCATGGGCAGTAGAATCCTGTTTTTCCATACTGTTGCAGGTCATGTTCTGGATCAATTGTGGAATTTTTTAAGAGGGGCAGAACAAACGTTTTAGAAAATCCCATCACTGATATGAAACATTACCCCATTGCGATAAGTCAGGGTCTGTAGGGGGGGAACCATACAGCTTGCTCCTAACCTTAGTCCTAAAAAGTGCAGGAATTGTGGAGATGGACGATCTGAGTCACCCCAGCTAATTTCCAGCTATTGATCCCAGCCCAGCACCTCGGCGATTTGAGCAGGCAGCTTCATAGCCTTGAACGGCTTCGTGATCACGGATGCTACACCCAAATGGGCAAATCGGCGTTGCTCAGCCGCTTGCACCTTAGCCGTCATCAAAATCACAGGAATCGCTTGGGTGAGCGGATTGGCTTGCAAAGCCTGGAACGTGGAGATGCCGTCCATATCGGGCATCATTACATCCAGTAATATGGCATCGGGCTGCTCGTTCAGCGCCTTAACGAGTCCTTCACTGCCGGAAGCAGCGATCGACACATCCCAGCCGCCCACTGCCTTCAGCGCCAGTTGCGTCACTGCCAAAACATCATCATCATCATCAATAATCAGAATTCGTTTGGTCGCCACCTGTGCCTCCTCCGCCTGATCGGGTGATCCGGTTCAGTAAGTCCACCACTTGGCGCTCAAACTCTTGGGGGGTAATTCGCCCTTTGGTTAAGAAAAGCGTCTCTCCCAGCTTCAGTCGCTCGCGATCGCTCGTACTCAAATCCCGTGCCGTATAAACGATCAGCGGTACTTGGCACAGCCGATTATGCTGCCGCAGCCAATCTACCACTGCAAAACCATCTCGATCCGGCAGAACCAAGTCCAGCACCAGCAAATCAGGCATAATGCGCTGGCTCAACTGAATTGCTTCCCGTCCGGTTGAAGCATGGCAGGTTTGCATGTCGTGACGCGAGAAAAACGTCATGAGGACTTCTGCCAGCTCCGGGTCATCTTCAATCACCAAAACCTTGATGACTTGGGACTGCTTGGATAAGGCTCGCTCTAGCGCTTGCGATAAAAACTGCTGATTGGTCGGCTTCACCACCCAATCGCTGACCCCGGGATGAGGCGTTTTCCGGGCATCTGGAAATAAACCGCTGAGGATAATCACGGGAATATTTTGCGTGGTGGGCTGTTGCTTCAAAATGGCCAGCGTATCCCATCCATCCATTTCGGGCATCATCAAATTGAGCAAAATCACGTCAGGCGGTTGTTTGACGGACTGTTCCACCGCTTCTTGCCCAGAGGCAACCGTCAGGACTCGGTAGTGCTGCCGTTCTAGCATGGCTTGCACCACAACCCGGATCGAGGGATCGTCATCGCAAAGCAGGATCAGGGGATGCGATCGAGTGTCCGGTTCTAGATGCAGACGCGACTCAGGCGAATAATCTGCGTTCTGAGGGGACTGCGCCGGAGACAAAATGGGCAAGGTAAAGAGAAATGTGCTGCCCTCGCCTAGGGTACTTTCAGCCCAGATATAGCCACCATGATGCTGCAGGATGGTGCGGCAAATGGCCAGTCCTAGACCCGTCCCGCCTTTCTGCCGTCCGTCGGAAGCATCCACCTGTTGAAAACGCCCAAAGATTGATTCCAGCTTATCTGGAGGAATGCCGCGACCTGCGTCTTTCACCTTAAACAGGATGTAGGGCACATAGGCACAGGAGGGGGCTTCCGGCATGACCGTTTCTGCTGCCTGCGCTTCGGCATTGAGCACCTCTGCACTCAACTCCACGATGCTGCCCGACGGTGAAAACTTGATGGCATTGCTGAGTAAATTGGTCAGCACCTGGATGATGCGATCGGGGTCGGCCCAGACCGGCACTGAAAAGGGCGAAACAGACAGCATGATCCCGGCCCGCTCGGCTAGCTCCTGCACTTCTTCTACAGACTGAGTCATCAATCCAGCCGTGTCGCAATCTTGCTTCGTCATAGCAATCTTACCGGACTCGATGCGCTCAATATCCAGAATGTCGTTGATCAGACGCACCAATCGATCGGTGCTGCCTGCCGCAATATTTAACATGCGCTGAGCATCTTCGGGTTGCGATCGCAGCACCCCATTAGCCAAAAGGTCTAAAGCCCCTGAAATAGAAGTTAAGGGAGTCCGCAGTTCATGGCTCACCACCGAGACAAATTCATCCTTAAGCCGTTCAATTTCTCGGCGATCGCTAATATCTTTGACAAAACAATAGCTGCCAATAAACTGCTGTTGCAGGTTGTAGGCTTTGACCATCACGACTTGCTTATCAAAGATAGATCCATTTTTGCGAACAGCCCGAGCTTCCACCTCTGCTTTGCCCTCGCTGAGCATGCGCTGGTAGGCCACCCTGACGGCTGCCAAATCATCCGGATACACGGTCTGTATCCAGTTCAGTCCAATCAGGTCTTCGGGCTGATAGCCGACGATGTTAGCATACGCCGGATTCACCTTCAGGTAGCGGCCCTGCGCATCCAGCTGAGAGATGCCTTCAACCGCACTTTCCAGCGCCGCACTCAAGGCACGTAGCTCTTCTTGCGACTGGGCGATCGCCTGCCGTTGCCGAACTTCTTGCTCGAGGAGTTGGGCTTGGGAGAGGGCAATGCCAATTTGATCGGACAGCTGTTGCAGGAGCTGGATTTCAAAGTCTGTCCAGTGGCGAGGATGAGCGCATTGGTGAGCAATCAGCAATCCCCAAAGCGCATCTCGCATAAAAATGGGAACTACGAGATTGGCCTTGACGCCAAGCTGCTGGAGAAATTCCACATAGCAAGGGGCAATCCCTGCCTGTTCGATATTGGCGATCGCCCCAATCCGCCCCTGGCGATACAGTTCTAGATACCCTTGATTAAAACAAGGATCCACAATGTCCTGTCCTAGCGTCACAGGATAGCCTGGCACCCCTGCCTCTTCTACCACCGTTCCTGTACCGTCTGACTGGAGTTGAAACAACAAGACGCGATCTGCCTGGAGGAGTTGCTGCACTTCCGTTACCGTGACCCGGAGAATGTCTTCTAGCTGCAACGACTGACGGATCTTCAGCGACACTTCCGCAAACAGCTGCGATCGCAAATTCTGGCGCTGTAATTCCTCCTCAGTCTGATTACGTTCGTTCACAGCTTCACTTTCCAGCCGGGCAGACTGGCTGAGAGAAGCAACATTGCGCCGTAACTCTAGTTGCGACATCACCTGGCGGCTCAAAGTTTGTAAGGACTGCACTTGCTCTAAGTCCAGCTGCCGGGGCACCTGATCGATCACACAGAGCGTACCTAAGGCATAGCCCTCGACGGTGGTGATGGGCACACCGGCATAAAACCGGATCTGCGGCTCACCAGTGACCAGAGGATTGCTGGCAAACCGCTCGTCTAGAAGCGTATCTGGAACCACTAAAACATCCTGGGGCTGCAAAATGGCATGGGCACAAAAGGCCAGATCACGGGGGGTTTCGGTAATCTCCAACCCCACTTTTGACTTGAACCACTGACGACAATCGTCAAGCAGGCTGATCAGGGCGATCGGGGTGCCGCAAATGTACGCCGCTAACTGAGTCAGATCGTCAAATGCCGCTTCGGCTTCCGTGTCTAGAATCCCATACTGACGGAGAGCGTTGAGCCTGGCCGATTCATTTTCGGGCAGTGGAGCTGTCATACCTCATGACTCCTCATACATTTTTCTGTAGGCCAGGTTATGAGTCAATACTTCTCGGTTCAGCCACTCACCTGGGATGCTTCCTCTCTTGGACCAGGAGGAGCCGAGCCTTCTAAAGTTCTCTTAATTAAAGTTCTTTTAATTAAGGAGGATTCAGGGAAATCGGTATTTTCAAGAAGTATTGGGTTATGAGTACAGGTTACTGGATTTGGGTAACTGGGCTACTTGCACATGACGCGATCGCCCCCAGCCGCCTCCACTTGACTCAGCAGCGCCTCCGCCGCTTGATAGAGGTTTGGCAGATCAGCCCCATCTTGAGGAGCCTGAACCACTGCCGCACTGCCAGTTACTCGAAATGGAGCACCCTTGACTGCAATAAACTCGATTTGGCGCAGGTTGTTTAGCACCTCTAATAATCGCTTGGCAGCATCGCGTTTGGTCATCCCCACCATGCCGATGACAAACTCGGCACCTCCCCAACGCCCTACAATCTGTTCACTTTGGAAGGTTTGACGCAGCAGTTTACCCAAACGAAACAAAACTTGATCGCCAGCCGCATGCCCATATTGTTGGTTAATGGCTTTGAGTTGATCCAGGTTAAAGATGGCCAAGCAGAAAGGCTGCTGGTGCAGATCGCTCCATTGCAGCTGTTGGCTAAGCTCCTGAGCAGATTTACGATATGTGGCAACGCCGGTTAAGGCATCCAGGTCTATGAAATTTTGCAGCAGGCGCGATCGCTCCAAGCGATTGAGAATCCGGGTGACTAACTCTGGTCCGACGATGGGTTTACTCACATAGTCATCAGCTCCGGCCGCAAAGACCCGATGCATGGTTTCAGCATCTGCATGGGCTGTGAGAAACAAGACAGGCAAACCGCTCCACTGCGGATCGTTCCGCACAAGCTGACAAAGCTCAATCCCTCGAACGTGGGGAAGCTCTACATCTAGCACCAGCAAATTGGGTGAGGCGATCGCCAGCACCTCGAGAAACCGCAGCGGATCATCAAGGGTGAACACCTTAATCCCCCAGGGATCCAGTAACGCGTGGAGTGCCATCAGCACCTGAGGATCATCATCAACGACCATCACCCTCGCTTCCGTCGTCCGCAAATGTTCTAACACCTGAGAGACGGCTTCCAGCGCTTGAGCCGGAGACACCGGGCGCTGTAACACCCGCCGCCCGCCCAAGCTAGTAATTCTGATCCGATCAATCAATTGCTTCTGCTCGGTGAAGACAATAGCAGGCAGGGGAGGCGCATACCGATTCAGTTCTGCCAGCAGGGATAAAGCCGCAGGTTCCGGGACAGCATTGCCTTGCGAGTCTTGCACCACTGGCAGATCCAGCAGCAGGGCATCCGGACGTTGCCGCAGCAGTTGCTTTCTGGCCGCCGCCGCATGGGTGACAATTTGCGATCGCATCCCCCAGTTTGTCGCTTCGGCTGCCAAGGCTGCGGCCAGATCTTGATCTGCTTGCACAATCAGCAGACTGGGGCGTTCATCGGTCGGAACCGTCACAGGCTGAGGGGCGGGCGGAGCAGATGCCCCATCATCCAGAGATTGCAATTCTCGTCGCAGCCCCACTACCAGCTGAGTCAAGCGTTGAATTTGCTGTTGATCCAGCTCGCTACCAGGAGCAAACAGCGGTTCTATGGCTTGAGCCAACCGAGAACCTTCATCCGAACCATACATGCCGAGCGATCCGGCTAACTTGTGCGCTTCTTGTTCTGCCTGTTGCCGCAAATCTTCGCTGAGTTGGTCTTGGAGCAGCAAAGTTACTGCCCGCTCCACTACAGCCACCCGGCGGTTAAAGCTCTCTTTCGCCCGCCCCCACACGTAAGCCGCTTCCCCCCCAACCTGTTCCACAATTTTAGATTTGAGGGGTCGCACCTTCGCCCGTTCTTCTTCTACCCGCCCTTCAAGTTCCGCAGGTTTAAGCCGATAGCCAATGCCATAAACCGTCTCCAGCGGATCATCGGCAACTGCGGCTGCCTTCAGTTTTTGGCGCAATCCTTTCACATGCGATCGCACTGTTTCTTCGGTCGGAGGTTCCTCAAACGACCACAGGTGATCAATTAAGGCACTACAGCTAAAAATCCGGTGACTGTTGCGCAAAAAAAGCTCGAGCAGCCCATATTCTTTGGGCGTTAAATGCAGCGGTTGTCCGTTACAGGCAACTTCGCAGGTGCTGGGATCAAGCTGTAAATTTCTCCACTCCAGCAAGGGGGGTAACGCGGCTCCCCCCCGCCGCAACAGGGCCCGAATTCGAGCCAACAGCTCCTGCAAGTCAAAGGGTTTAGCTACATAATCATCGGCTCCCGCATCTAGCCCCATCACCCGACTGGTGCTGCTGTCGCGGGCTGTCAACAGCAAAATTGGGGTTTGGTTTCCCTGCGATCGCAACCGTCGGCACAGGCTGATGCCATCCAGCTTAGGTAGCCCCACATCCAGCAGAATCAAATCATAGGTGAACGACTCCAGCAGCTCCCAACCCACCTGCCCATCTGTTGCCACATCAACGGTGTAGTGTTGATCTGTGAGAGCTTTAGCTAGCGATTTGATAATCAGCTCATCATCTTCAGTCAGTAGAATTCTCATGACGGCTGACGACCGTAAGTTGCTTCTGCTAGGAGTTCGCGAGAGATCAAATTTACACGTTAAGCCTAACTTGCGTCCGAGAGGATTGGGTTATCCGTTATAAATATCAACTATAAATATCAACCTTTGTTACTGCTTAAATCGATCCAGCCGATTCAGACAGACAATAAAGGTATCGGAAAGATTGGAGACAACCCCGCAAATGCTCCTATCCGAATTTCCCACAAAGTTTTCTCTCTCATTCTTAAAATTGGCACGTTAGCCTGGGCGCTATGGATTAGGTGGCTTGTTGCCAGTCCCAGCGTTGTTTGAGTAGCCAGCTAAACCGCAGTGGGATGAACCGCCAAGTTACCCCACTTTAATCAGGAGAACCGCTCTATGTTTAAGAAGATTCTGGTTGCCCTGGATCATTCTCCAATGGCGCGATCTTTATTTGAACAGGCCCTGCTGCTTGCTCAAGAACAGCATGCCAGTCTTGTGCTTGTCCATGTCATCTCTATGGAAGACGAAGCGATGTATGGCACAGATCCGCTTTACGTCAATCCAATTTATGGGGCCCCTGGCCCGACTATCGGTGCAGAAGTTTGGTACGAGCAATGGCAACTTTTTAGGAATCGCTGCTTGGAACAACTGCAAAATTTTGCGGCACAGGCCACTCAGGCGGGTGTAGAGACTGAGTGTACCCAGGTCACAGGTAGCCCTGGAAAAATGATTTGTCATTTAGCCAGCCTTTCTGGAGCAGATTTAATTCTGGTGGGCAGTCGAGGCCGATCGGGAATCAGTGAAATGCTCCTGGGGAGTGTCAGCAATTACGTGCTGCACCATGCCCCCTGCTCTGTCTTGGTTATCAAATCCCCGGTAGAGGAAAAGCACTCAGAACCTGCCAAAGATTATCAATTAAAAATGAATAAGTAGCGGCGGATGTGGACCTCAGTTCTGCGAAGGGATTTGCAATTTCATCACATCCCCACTGACAACAACATTAGCGATAGGGGCGCAAGGCCTTGCGCCCCTACATGGGTATGCGATATTCCCGCAGATCCCTAAGGAACGTGAATTTAATTAATTCGTGATCCTAAGGATCTAAGGGCTGATCGCTTGAATACAACAGTGCTACTTTTTGACCGTATTTTTGGCTGTGCGAGTCGAGCGTTTTTTCCGGGTAGCTGCTTTTGGCGTTTGGGAGTTGCCGCTAGCCACTGGCTCTGCGCCAGGTTGTAAATCGCCAAATTTTGGACTCCAAAAACTCCCTTTGGCCGTGTGGAAGTAAATGGCATCTTGATGCTGACTCTCCTGCCGAGCCTGGCGATCGGAACACCGCAGCATCACCTTCTGCTGTCCGTCTTTTTGGTAAGCATACTCCTCTAGAGGCTGACGACAGACTGGGCAGCGATATTCGGTCAGCTTGCTGGCAGGCTGTTCGAGTTGACCCGCATTCGCCTTGGACTGGGGAAGCTGCCACTGCTGCTGGCGATCGCTCCAGAACAACACCAGATCTGGGCACTGTTGACACTTGAGAAAGAAGCCTTTCGACACTTTCCGGCTGGGAATCTTCGCCATCTGCTGAGTACATTGAGGGCAACAGATCTGCGATAATTCCCGCGTTTTTCCGGCTGAAGCAGGGCTGGCATAGGTGGGTAGCAGCTTTTGGGCTTGTGCTAAGGTCGGGGCAAAATACCCTCGGTTCCAGTCTGTTAGCCACTGTTCCCAGTCAATCTCTCCCTGGGCAATGCGATCGAGCGATCGCTCCATTTCGGCAGTAAAGGTAGGATCGACCAGTTTCAGGAAGAGTTTCTCTAGGGCAGCATCCAGATCGAGTCCTAAGGGGGTGGGTTGCAGCTTGCCTTTGACCACTTCAGCATAGCTCCGCTCTTTCAAGATCTTGATGGTGGGCGCGTAGGTAGAAGGGCGACCAATGCCCTTGCGTTCCATCAACTGCACTAGCTTGGGTTCGGAATAGCGAGGTGGGGGCTGGGTTTGCTTCTGGTCTGCCTGAGCTTGCTGGAGGGTGAGCGACTGCCCCTGACTCAACGCTGGCAGTTGGGTATCGGCATGGAGATTGGGCCAGTAGCGGGCATACCCCCAGAATTCAATAATTTGCCCCCTAGCTTCCCAAGACACCGCTCCCGATTGCGTTACCACTCGGGTCTTGCGCAGACGCGCAGGCTGACATTGGGAAGCAACGGCCCGCTTCCAAATCAGCACATAGAGGGCAAAGTCGTCTGCCGTTAGCTCTTGCTTCAGCTGCACCGAAGGACGATGGATGTCGGTCGGGCGAATGGCTTCATGAGCTTCCTGGGAACCCTTGCGGCTCTTGTGCGAGGCTGCCTGTTTGGGAAGGTTTTCTAGATCATGTGCCTCCAGCCAGCTGCGCACGTCTTGGCAAAATTCTGGACTCAAGGCGACGCTGTCGGTTCGCATGTAGGTAATCAAGCCTTTCTCATACAGCGACTGAGCCACCTGCATGGTTTTATCGGGGCTGAAATGCAGCTTTGCGCCAGATGCCTGCTGCAGCGTCGAGGTGATGAACGGCGGCGGCGGTGATTGATGCGCAATTTTTCCCTCAACCGTAGTGACTTGGTGAGGATGGGCTTGGGCCATGGCTACAAGCCGATCGGCCTCTGCCTGAGACAACACCCGATCGGACTCAGGGGCATCTTTGGCTTCTCCCGTGTCATCTGCAGCATCGGCCCCGCCGGATGCCGCAGATGCATTCAGCTTGACGCGATAAAAAGCTCGAAAGCCCTCCTGATACTCCACCCAAACTGACCAGAAATCTTGCGGCTGAAACCCTTGAATTTCTCGCTCTCGCTGGCAAAGTAAATGCAGGGTAGCGCTTTGCACCCTTCCCATGGATTTGGCCCCAATGTTGAGCTTCCAGACCACATGCTTGCTGCCCTTGTAGCCCACCAGCTTATCCAGACAGTCGCGGGCGCGTCCGGCCGCAATCAAATTGGCATCTAGCGGTCGGGGATGGGCGATCGCCGCTCTCACGGCCTGAGTCGTAATTTCGTGGTAGACCACCCGCTGAGGATTTTTCAGCCGGAGCTCTTGAGCCAGGTGCCAGCTAATCACCTCTCCTTCTCGGTCTTCATCACAGCCTAGAAATACGCGATCGGCTTGCTTTACCGCTTGCCGCAGATCGGCCAATACTTTTTTGCCTTTTGCCCCACGCGGCACATAGCGACACTGCACTGTATGCTCAGCCAAATCAAAGCCCAGAGCATCTTCGCCATCGTCAGCCAACTCTCGCACATGTCCCATGCTGGCTTTGACAATCCAGCCATTGCCGAGGATTTGGCTGAGTTTTTTCAGTTTTCCAGGAGACTCAATGAGCAGGAGATTGGTCATGAGACTTGACCCTCAAACTTAACCGATTGCTATCCCATTGTACAGGTTTAATAGTACAGAAGATCTATTAAACGCCCCTTCCTAGACCGAGGTTTTGAAACCTTGGAAGTCTGCAACCCACGATCGCCCCATGCAGGCAATCAGCGATGGTTGGTTACACCGACTTGTTGGCACATGTCCAGCAGAGGGCAGGTAGAGCAGTGCGGCAAATTCCCGGTACAGATATGTTTACCAAACGGCACCAAAAGCTGATTAATCTCAATCCAGTAAACGGAGGGAAGCTGCTTTTCCAAAGCTGCTAAAGTTTTCTCCGGTGTGCGGGTTTGGACGTAGCCCCAGCGATTGGTGACTCGATGCACATGGGTATCTACGCTGATGTAAGGCTGATCACAGGCAATTCCTAGCGTCAGATGCGCACATTTGGGCCCCACGCCCGCAAACGACAGCAGCACCTCTAGATCGCAGGGCAGCACGCCGTTATGTTCTTTGACAATCCGATCGGCAATGGTCCAGATCTGCTGCGATTTTGGTTCGTGATAGGTGCAGTCTTGAATTAGCTCGTCAATTTCGGCTGGGGTCAGCTGGATCATCTGTTTGGGGGTAGAGGCCCGATCGAGCAACCGGCGGGAGGTCGGCAGACTGACCTCATCGTAGGTACGAATTGAGATGATGCAGGCAATGAGCTGCTGAAAGGGCGATTGATATCCCTGATCTGCCAGTTCAAACATTGCCGCCTTGGGAAAGGGACGCACTGCTTCCCGAATTTTTTGAATGATTCTGTCAATATCAAAAGGATGTTTAGAAGACACAGATTTTTCAACTATTTCTATATTGGAGTTATCCATTAAGTCATCCAAAGGAGTACAATGCTTTTACAAAAATCACTCGCATTGAGATCAGATAAGTACCTAAAGAAGCTATAGCGATCGCCAGCTCAGCGAGAACAAATCAGCGAGAACAAAGAGCTGTGAGAACAAAAAATTCGTGAAAAAGCGTATAGCATCTAGTTTTTGGGCAAGGCTCACTTCTTAAATT
>DATNOY010000026.1:0-2763 GCA_036703495.1 Coleofasciculaceae cyanobacterium | reverse complement strand
TCAACACACCCCTGGTTTTATTCGCTATAATATGAAATACGATCACGCGGGGCTGTAACGGTTTCGACGTTTTGGCGAACGACACTTCGTGATGCAGGTCGAGAGTGAGTCTCCTCTCGAAAATCAAAGGCTCAAAACACGTACATGCGAACAACATCGTACCCTTTGCTCGTAAAGCAGCAGCTGTTGCCTAACAAAAACCTCTTATAGGTTCGAGCGTCTACGGTTTGACTCCGTTAAGGATCGTAGACAAACCCCAACGGATGCTCCAACTAGCTGCCTCTAGTCAATAGTTGGTTAAGACTTTACTAGAGAATCCCATTGTCCGGGATAAGGGACAATTCCCGCTTCGAGGGTTAGAGAAGCTAAACCTGTGAATGATCGGGGTGCTAATACCCATGGCGGACACGGGTTCGACTCCCGTCAGCTCCATTCTATTAGGCACTTCAACTGGGGACAGTTTGTCCCCCAAGCATAACTACTCTAGGTCTAGGTAACTATGCTTTTTTATTGGCGAACTGAGGAGCCAAACCATTGCCCCAGGTTCACGATATGGATGTTAACGTCTCGCCAGAAATAAATCTATTTCTCACGATTGTTTATTTTAATTGAAGATTGGGCAACGCTAAGGGAGTGCTGATCGCTGTGCGCTCCGCAGCTGCGCTCTCAAGCTCAAGACCATTCATGAATCTGCTTTTGTTTAGCTCTAATTCCCCAAACCATCCGCCCGAGAGTATGACTGCAGTTCCTGTGTCTGAGGCGATTTTGCCTGAAGCGATCGCACCTACTAATCAGCCTGTTGTTTCCTCTGTTGCCTCGATCGCCAGCACGTTTGAGCCAGTTCCGCTGGATAAAGCCGGGATTCGCCGAAGCTTAAAGGCTTCTACCTTAGACAGTATTTTTTCAACCATCTTCTCCAACATTACGAGCGGTGTGCTCGTGACCAACTTTTTGCTGGAGCTGAAGGCCAGTCCCACTGAAATTGGTATCTTGGCCGCCATTCCCATGCTGGCAAATTTAGTGCAGCCTTTAGGCGCTCATTTCTCTGAAAGAACTACCAGTCGATATGTTTACAATCTTTGGAGCAACGGGATTGCCCGCTTGCTCTGGTGTATTTTGGCGATTGGCATTGGCTATTCAGCTTGGCGCAAGGTTGATCCCCAGTTTTTAGTGGCTCTAACGCTGGTTATTGCCCTATCTAGCGGCTTGCTGGCAGGACTGAGTAGCGCTTCCTGGGTCAGTTGGATGGTGATACTGGTGCCCCGGCGCTTGCGAGGTCGATACTTTAGCATTCGCAATAGCGCTGCTCATCTAGCAAACCTGATTTTCGTTCCCTTAACCGGATGGATGGTTGCCCGCTGGATAGGTGGCCCAATTCAAGGCTTTGGCGTTGTGCTGATGCTAGGCGCAATCTCTGGTATGGCGAGCTTGCTCTGCCAGAGTTTTATGGTAGATGTTAATCCTCAGAAGGCCCATCCTGTTCAGCCAGCGAAGGCTCTTTGTATTTCGCCTCCAGAACCGGAGGCTTTGCCTGAGGCAAATATCCCCGTAAAAGTGCCTTTTTTTCGAACGCTTTTTGGGCGGTTGCAACTGGATAATAATGCCCTACTCTTTCTGATCTTTTTCAGTTTGTGGATGTTTGGCATCAACCTCAGTGCACCATTCTATAGCTTTTATTTGCTGGATCATCTGCAGTTGGATATTAGCAAAGTCACGCTTTACAGCAGTCTGACGGCAGGGGCTAATCTGCTGCTGCTGGTTGGATGGGGCAGGTTGGCCGATCGCTTTGGCAATCGGGTGATTTTACTAGGCAGTGGAGCGGTAGTCTCGGTAATTCCGCTCCTTTGGTTGATGACCGATAGCGGTTCGTTGTCGGTCTGGCTTTGGCTACCGCTGCTACATATGCTAATTGGTGGCACCTGGGCAGCTATTGATCTCTGCTTGAATAATTTGCAAATTGGCATTGCTCCCCTCCGCAACCAGGCTGCCTACTTTGGCACGACTGCAGCGATTACAGGGGTGACTAGCGCCCTCGGAACGCTGTGTGGCGGTTTTTTGGTACAAGTGTGGTCTTCCGAAGGGCTAATCAGGCTATTCATCTTGTCCAGCCTAATTCGGCTTTTATCTCTGACGCCGCTTCTGTTTGTGCGGGAGCCGCGTAGCGATCGCCCCCCTCCAGAACAGATGGTCAACGTTCCCTAAACTCTACGGCACTCTCTCGAATGGTTACGTCATAACCTCCAAAAAAATCGTGACCTAACAGTCCGATACTAAGTTCGGGTCCAGCCACTGCTACCAAAACATGTTGGGCCATCACGCCACCTACATCCATAGAGCTGACATAGCCTAGGGGTACGGTGACATTTCGCTGGCTGGCAGTATCCACATTGGCTTGGGCAACGGGTACTAACCGCAGAGCATTGGCCATGGGTCGAGTGATTAATGTGCCGCTTGCTCCTGTATCTACAATCATCTCAAAGGTTTGGCTGCCGTTAAAGGTGACGTTGATCACGGGAGTATTGCCCGCTCGGCGCACAATCGGCACCGAGTAGACGCGAGGCTGTTCTGTTGTCGAATTAGAAGCGGCAATCTGGGGTGGGAAGACGGGAGCAGAGGAAAGGGTCTGCGCTGGAACTGGCTGCAGCGATATTGTGGAACGGGAGGGCTGAGGCGTTAGCACAATGATGCCATCAGGGTTGGGCGTAGTATTGCTACGATTGGCCTGTTGCTGAGCATAAGCTAAATTGCGGTGATACTCGGTGA
>DATNOY010000025.1:0-3962 GCA_036703495.1 Coleofasciculaceae cyanobacterium | reverse complement strand
CTGCCTGAATTTCGTAGAGCCGCAGCAGCAGTTTCACCAGCGTACTTTTCCCAGAGCCCGTTGAGCCGACAATGGCTGTGGTTTTACCTGCCGGAATATGCAGGGAGAGGTGCTCAATCACAGGGGGGCGATCGCGGTAGGCAAAGGTCACCTGGTTAAACCAGACTTCACCCCGCACCAGTGGGCTGGTGATCTGTCCGGGCATGGCAGCTTCGCCTAGCAGCTTCTGTCCCGACCGAATGGCGATCGGCGTGTCCAGCAAATTCATTACCCGGTTGGTTGAGGCCATGGCCCGCTGATACTGATCCAGCGTTTCACCTAGCCGCGTTAAGGGCCACAGCAACCGCTGGATCATTACCACCAGGGTGCTGTAGGTGCCCACCGCCATCCTGCCATCCACGGCTTCTAAGCCACCATAGACCAGCAGAGCCGTGAACCCTACCAAAATAATCATCCGAATCAGCGGCACAAAGGCAGCGCTAAGGGCGATCGCTCTGCGGTTGCTCAGGCGATAGGCTTCGCTTTCCAGCCTCAGGCGATTGACCTCATAGTCTTCGGTGACAAAACTTTTGATGGTGACAATGCCACTCAAATTGTTCGACAAGCGGCTGCTCAGCAGGCTGACTTTTTCTCGCACATCGGCATAGCGGGGAGCCAGCAGCTTTTGGAAGGCGATCGATCCCCACAGAATAAAGGGCATCGGCAGCATAGCCATCCAGGCAACGCTGGGTGCAATCAGAAAGAATCCGGCTCCCACCAGCAGCACGGTGGTGACTACCTGAATTACTTCATTGGCTCCAAAGTCTAGAAAACGCTCTAGCTGGTTAATGTCGTCATTGAGGATGGCCATCAGTCCGCCAGTGCTGCGGGCTTCAAAGTATTCCAGTTCTAGATCTTGTAAGTGCCGGTAGGCATCCAACCGCAGATTATGCTGGATTTTTTGGGCTAAATTCCGCCAAAGCCTAGCATAGGCATACTCAAACACGGATTCCAATACCCAGATCAAAACAGTCAGAGCGGCCAGGATGAGGAATTGCTCTTTAACATCGCGAATGCCGAACTGAGCGATCAAAGAATTTTGCTGTTGCACAATGGAATCGACTGCTACCCCAATTAATACAGGGGGTGCCAGATCAAAAAATTTGTTGAGCACTGAGCAGATCACCGCCTGCCAAATTTGCGATCGGTAGCCTCGCCCATATTGCAGCAGCCGGATCAGGGGATAGTCCGAAGGGGTGCCATTGCGCGCGTCCCATTCTTCTCTTGCACCCGGTTGAGATTTTGTCGCTTGGTTGCGCTTCGTAATAGCCAATCTTCAAACTTCCTTAAGAATTTACCTTACTCCTCATTTTCCCCAGTTCTAGTTCGTTTGGGGAAGGCGATCGCAATCAATGCTTTTGAGAGACTGTGCTTTTAAGGACTTGCGCTTTTGAGGGACTGCAAGTTTGAATTGCCTCAATTTCGCGATTTCTCCTGTCCTTCGGCAACAATTCTATAATCAGTAACGTTTATTAAATTAGGGCGGGTGGGCTAGGGTGGGACTGCAACTTCAACTGCGGGGTCGGGCAGTCTACTAGTAGGGCACAACCCAGCAGGTTCAACCCAGCATCATGAGCACCTGCCCATCTGCTGCCTGTCTATCTGCCGTGATAGTCTATCTGCCGTGACAATTTCTGTCGTGACATCTCTGCCGTGACAGTTTATCTGCTATGACAGTCTTCTGCCGTGATAGTCTATCTGCTGATAGTGGGCTGACTCCTGACAACAGACGCGATTGCTGTAAAGTGACGATAAATGGCTACAAATCGAGGCGTAGAACCGTGAACAAAACCCGGAAGAAACAATTTTTAGACTATGGCGATCGCCCAGAACCTCGCCCATTTTTGGCGCTATCGCCTAAACTTTCACCTGCCCCTTTGGCGCTGCGTCAGCCAGCGGTGCTTAGACCGATCGATGCCTCCTACGCCGCTGAGACGCCCTATCTGGTGCATTGGCTCCAGTCGGGCGGTAATTTAGATTTTGTGGTTTTGGCACTCTGCTCCTGCATCCTGACGGTTCTCTGCCACCAGACCACCGTATTATCTCCAAGTTTGGCAGTTGAGAGCACTGCGCCTGCCTCTGCGGTGCAGCCTGCGGCAGTTGATTTTGCGATTAAAGCAGGTTTATTTACCACATCTTCTCAGTCTCAGGATGCAGACAAAAATCTGGAAGATGCTGAAGCCTAAAATCTTGAGTGCCAAATCGGCTACCTTCAGACTTTAAACTCTGACAAGGGTTACACTAAAGGGTCTGAAAACCGGCTGACTCATGATTATCAATAGCTTGATCTACATCCTGGCAGTGTTAGGGGCAAACTACACCGCCACTTGGTTCATCCCTTTTCCCATCTATGGGCAAGCGGCAATTGGCACCTTTATTTTTGGCGTTACCTTTACGCAGCGCGATCGGCTGCATCAATACGGCAGACGCTATGTATATCGAGCCATTGCGGTAGCAGCGGGCACAAATGTGCTCATGAGTGCGGTTTTGGGTGTCCCTCTGCGAATTATTGCTGCTTCATTTCTGGCCATTGTGCTGGCAGAAACCGCAGATACCGAAATTTACCAGCGATTGATTAGCAAATCCTGGTTGATCCGGGTGGCTGGTAGCAATGCTGTCTCAGTGCCGCTAGACACCGTGCTATTTACCCTGATTGCCTTTTGGGGCGTTGCAGCATTTCCGCCTGCCGTGATTGCCTCGATTTTGGTAGGGGATACGATCGTCAAGTACGCAATTGGCGCACTGGTGGCGCTTTATCGAGGCAAACAGGCGGAGCAATGGCAAAATTCATCAGACTAACGCAGAAAACTGCTGGTTAGCCAGAGAACTATGGAAGTGACGATCGCCGCAAAGCTTTCTAGGGGAATAGAAGCTGCAGCTAATTGAGCCGCGATCAAACTGCCCAGTTGAATGCCTAGCACAATGCCTAGCACTAAACCTACAACCGTCAACAAAAAGGATCGGCCAAATTTACGCTCCTTGCGGTTGAGGAAATACAGGGCAAACCCTACTCCCAAAGCTAGGGCCAAAGAAGGCGCACTCAAGCTCAACAGGCTGGCACCTCCAAAAAGAGCAGCCGGCAGTAAAATGTCGTTGCGGCTAGGAGTATCTACTAATCTCTGCAGCCAATCCGGAGTTTGCTTCGAAGGCGTTGGAGTATAGTCAGGGGGTGGTTCAACTAAACGCTCTGGAAATCGAATGCGATCGGGCACTTTGATCTTTCCTTCTTGACGGAGACGAAGTCGATCCATCAGGATGGCATCGTAGGCAGCCTCAATTGCTTCTATTTGCTTGCGGTCACTGCCACACTCTTGAATCAGGTTGGCTTTCGCCTCCTGAATCTCGTCAAACGACGAGTCATCTGTCACCCCAAGCAACTCGTAGTGGTTTTTGTCGCTCATGTATAACCTCCGGAAGACTCCCTTACATAATTCGATTATGATTGGCATAAGAACAGTCAGGGAGACTACTCCAAGTATCAGTGTCACCCACCTGAGTCAGCTGATGCGGATCGCAAACATGCTGATAGCCAATAGTGTAACCATCTACTGGGGTTTCGCAAATAGAGCCAACGTAAAGATTAGGCTAGGTGGTGCATCCATCTTTAAATTTCTTAACCTAAAGCTAATCCAAACGAGGCAGTCCGCTCACAGTGCCACTTTACAGTGCCCAACAGTGCCAATTTGTCGGTAGATAGCTTTCAAACTAATAATTATTTCTGTAACCGCATATTATGCAGAGTATATATTGATTGTGGCTTTATTTCCGACGAAGTAATCTCATCCCCCTCAATTTTTACCTGGACTTAAAAATCCGCCGATTCATACTTTTTTTCCAGCTCACCTCATACTCGATAGCGCTAAGGTTATGGCTATGGCTCCAGCCAAGATTCTTGTAGTTGATGATGATCCCGCCATCCGGAC
>DATNOY010000024.1:0-2247 GCA_036703495.1 Coleofasciculaceae cyanobacterium | reverse complement strand
ATTTGCTGGCTCAAGAGAAAGCCATTATGGATGAGCTACGCACAGCCATTGACCGCTTTCAAAAAGAAGAGCGGATGCGACTCAGCGATTCCGCTCAACAAAAAGAAGGGGTACAAAAATCTACCGACATTTTGCTCTGGGCGGCGGTGGTGGTCAGCGCCTTAGGCACCTGGTTATCTATGTATCTGTTTAGCAATCTAGACAAGGAGTTGAGGAACCGAGAACGCCTGCTGCGAGAAAGCCGCTCTATGCTGCAAGCCATTGCCACTCATGTCGTAGACGGCGTCATTATTTTGGATGAAGATCGGCGGATTGAACTCTTCAACCCTACTGCGGCTAAGCTATTTGGCTATGAAGCCCTTGAAGTGAAAGGTAAACAGCTAGATATGCTGTTTGCCGACTCTGTCATGAAAAACTACGAAGAGGATAAAAAGAGTCGGTTTATCGGCAGCCAAAAATGGAAAACCATGGGACTGCGTAAGGTAGGTTCCCCGTTTCCGGTGGAAATCTCCATCAGCAACCTGCAAGTCGAAGATCGCCTGATTGTGATCATCCGAGACATTTCACCTTTTGAAGATGCGAAGTCCAAACTGCAGGCCCGGGCCGATGAACTGGTGCGCCTAACGGCCATGTTTGCCCAAACCAACTCGACGTTAGAAGATCGCAATAAGGAACTGGAGCAGTTTGCTTATGTCGCTTCCCATGACCTGAAAGCTCCCCTGAGGGCGATCGCCAACTTGTCTGAATGGCTAGAGGAAGATTTAGGAGACCAGCTTTCCTCCGAAAGCCAGCACCAGATGCGGCTGCTGCGCGGGCGGGTGCAGCGCATGGATGCCCTGATCAACGCCTTGCTGGACTATTCTCGGATTGGGCGTAGCCAAACTCCAGTGGAAACAGTAAACGTGGGAGAGCTGCTGTCTGAAGTATTGGATTCTCTGGCTCCACCCTCATCCTTTGTGATTGATATCCAGCCGCAGATGCCTGTGTTATGCACCAAGCGACTGCTACTACGCCAAGTGTTTGCTAACTTGATTGGTAATGCGATTAAGCACCACGATCGCGAGGATGGGCACATCATCCTCTCCTGCTCGGATCAAGGGAAGTTTTATGAGTTTGCAGTCAGCGATGATGGTTTTGGGATTGCACCACAGTATCACGATCGAATTTTCGTGATCTTCCAAACGTTAGAAGCCCGGGACATCAAAGAAGGGACCGGTATTGGGCTGTCGATCGTCAAAAAAATTGTGGAAACGGAAGGCGGCACGGTTCGCGTCGAATCTCAGGAAGGAGAAGGTTCAACCTTCTACTTCACCTGGCTGAAAGAACCCCTCCCAGCCCCCAGCTTTTTAACGACGTTTGCCCAACGGGAAACGCTCAAGTGACAGGCTCTTGCCTGAGGACAAAACTCCTCAGCCCTTCCGTGTTGAAGCAAGCTGCCCTTAGGGTAAATCAAGGGGCTTCCTGGTCAGGTTACACATCACGTTATATGGCTTGATCGCCTCCTTAAGGGACGCATAAAGTGTGAGGAAGGACCTTTTCGATCAAAATCAGCCGTATAAAAAGGCACGTTCTTGCTTTTCAATCTGGAATTCCGTAATTTCCTAAGCGCGCAATCTGACTGCTAGTATAAAATTCATTTATCGGATAACGTTTCGCTGAACATCCCACTCCCGGATGAGGCAAACGCAACTTAGCCTATATAAAATGTTATAGAAGTAATAAATTTTTTTAAATCTCTTTAAATTTTTTAAGTTCATGCCGATTTCGGTCACGGAAATGCAAGATCGTGTCATCAATGTTCTCCTTGTAGAGGACGATGAAGTTGATGTTATGAATGTTAAGCGGGCATTCAAGCGCAATAACATCACTAATCCTCTCTACGTAGCCTCTAATGGACTTGAAGCATTAGAGATGTTACGCGGTGAAGGGGCAAGAGCAGTTCCTAATAGTCGCCGTTTAATTCTATTAGATTTGAATATGCCGAAAATGGGAGGCATCGAATTTCTGCATCAGCTGCGATCGGATGCCCAATTGCGGATGACACCCGTGATTGTGCTGACTACCTCTAATCAAGATAAAGATCGCGTGGAAGCCTACAATTTGAATGTAGCCGGATATATTCTTAAACCCGTTACTTTTTCAAATTTTGCAGAAGTTATGTCAACTCTGAACAAATATTGGGCGCTCTGCGAGATGCCTTATGACTGAGGTTTAGATAGATCCTATCGGAACTAACGGTTAAGAGCA
>DATNOY010000023.1:0-10580 GCA_036703495.1 Coleofasciculaceae cyanobacterium | reverse complement strand
GTAGTTGACGTAGCGATCGCGCCAGGTTGCTTCCACCAAAGATTCCATGTTCTGAGCTTTGACGGTAAAAATGCCGCTGAGCACTTCTACTAAATACGACTGGACTTTAGCATTGTGATCGGCTTTCGTCCGAATCAGCTTCTTCTGAATAGAGGCAACGACCAGCGTGGAGACGACAATGACTGGAATCGTCAGGAGAACACAGAAGGTCAAGGTGGGGCTATAAAGGAACATGACTCCGACATACATCAGAGAAAATAGCACATCCAAAACCGCAGTTAACGCGGTACCCGTCAAGAACTGCCGAACGTTTTCTAATTCCGAAAGACGTGCTGAGATCTCTCCCACCGGCCGCTTCTCAAAGAAGTTTAAGGGCAGGCGCAACATGTGGCGAACAATTTCCAGGCTGAGGCGCAAATCCAGACGCGTGGTAGTGCTGGCAAATAAATACATCCGCAGGATCGTCAGCACTCCTTCCAGAAAAGCGAACATGATCAGCAGGGCCCCAAACATGGGAACCACCCCGATGTTGGCGTTGATGATGACTTTGTCGATCACCTGCTGCACCAGCAGCGGATTGGCTAAACCCAGCACTTGAATAAAAACAGAGGCAATCAAGACTTGGGTTAAGATACCGGTCTGCGCCTTCAGCGTCGGGATGAACCAGCCAAAGCCAAACCGTTTGGTCGGCGTACGGGCTAGCCGCTCAATCACGACGGCCTCGCAAGTGGCGGTAGGACTGCTTAGGGAAGGGGCAGTATCGGGTATCAGCCGCTCAGCGAGCTGGTGGGGCGGCAACCGCAGCAGTCCGGTGCGGGGCGAGCCGATGGTGACGAGGGTAGGCGTTACTTCATACACGACGGTCAGCACATCGTGACAACGCACGATCGCCGGTAGGCTTAAGCGGTTCAGTCCGCCTGCGGTAGGGGTAATGTGCACTACCTGAGCGTTCAACCCCACGGCTTGAGCAATCCGAACGCACAGATCCAGCGGCTCAAATTTGTCGAGCGATCGCTGTCTTAACGATCGCCGCAGGGTATCGGGGCGATAGGGCACCTGCAAAAGTTCGCAAATCATGCCGAAACAGGCGATCACATCTTCAGGCAAGTCGGGGACGGGCGATCGCCGAATCGGGTAGGACTTGATCCGAGTGGCGGACTCCTGGGGTGATACCGTAACCGTGGGCGGAACTAGCGCATTCGATTGTACGACAATTGGCGGCTGACTCCAGTCACCTGTGCTGGGCAATAGCTGTAAATCGCTGGTAGATTGATCGAGTTCAGGATTGGGGATGGCACCGCTGAGCAAAGCGGACGCTAAAAAAGTGCGCTCAATTCCAATCAACCGAACTGGAAATAAAGACGGGCGAATTTGTTGGAGTTGATTGAAGGTCGTAACCGGCGTGCCGATGGGAACATTCAGAGGTGCCCCTCCGCTGACTAGCCAAATTTGCTCAGCGGCAGACTGCGCTATCCCATCTCCTGGCTGATTGGGACGCCAGCTTTGCAGAACAGCGAGCTGCTCTTGCTCAATATACTGCACGACATCCTTGAGGTTGACCCCCGAAAAGCGAGACGGCATGGTCGATAAAAAGCAAGATAGGGTATCGAAGAGTTCAGACAGGCTCACCTGTTGAGACAGAGCTGGCATGAGGTGCTGAAGTGCCAGCTTTTCGAACTCATCGGCAGGTAGGGCAATGGTCAACACTTCCTGCTCGTTTTCGGCAGCAGATTCGGCAGCCGCCGCTCGGGCTGAACCGCTGGCAACTCGACGCAGTAAACTGTCCCATCCCACGACTGTCCCTGTGCCGACGACCGCTAGTGTCGGACTTTGATAGGACATGGCCCCCAAAATCCGTACCCGTCCTTGAACAATGCAATGAACGGCCGAAGGCAATTCGTTCGGTGGACAAATAAACTGCCCCGGACGAAAGGAACACAGCTGTAATTTCAACGCTACCGGCTTCCGCATTTGTGCAGGTAGGTGATTGAACGGCCACGTCTCAAAAAATTTTCGGAGCAGCAGACTAACCTGAGCATCGATCTCAGCCATTGCTGTGAACCCTCAATTGCAATAAGTTACTCATTTCAAGGACGATACGGGCGATTGCTGAGGACTGTCTGCCTGCATCGCAATCGCCCCAGGTTTGGAAATTAACGCCTGCACCTGGACGTTGAGCCAGCGGGTATATAAACGCTCCATGAGGGTGGCGCGAGTGGTTTCTGTTAATCGCGCGGGTGAGAGATGCTCTAGCCGCACAATCCAGAAGCGATCGCCCACGGGTAGTGGCCCATACACAGCGCCCGTTTCGCCGCTACGAAACAGCATGGCAACGTCAGGCGGCAGCTTAGACATCGCCACGGGGCCGATCCATCCCCCAGATTGGCGTTCGCTGCCCAACGAATACTGTTGAGCTAGCTGCCCAAAATCTGCGTCATCATCCCGAATCTGAAAATAGATCTCTTGGGCCAGCAGCAAATCGGTGAGCTGAATCAGTGAATATTCCACCTGATCAAACTCCAGCTTGTTCCGCAAAAATTCTGACTCAATCTGGCTACCAAAAAACATTTCCTTGAATTTTTCGATGCGCAATTCCCGCAGCAACACATTGCTGAAGTATTCGGGTGCCACGCTTTTCTGCTGACACCACTGCGATAGAAACCCCTGAAAATCTTCTGGGACGTTCGTTGATCCGACCAAGGCGTATACAATATCTTGCTGGGTTAAGGGGACTTCTTCAATCACCTCGTCCAATAACACATTCCCCACCAAGGTTTCTAAGAGTTTGTATTGAACTAACGCAGACATAATTTGATCACCATTAAACAGGCGATCGCCAACCTTCAAAATACCCATAGATATGTTCCCGTACCGCAGGCAAACTTCCGTAAGCAACAGGGACGTGCACTCCTGCATCTAGCCAGCATGGCGACTCAATCAGCGACAGCCATGCCTGTCTGACTTGACGTTCAACCCACAAAATTCTTTTAAGACCTCAGGACTGCAGAAATAGTAGCGCACTAACCTCATATAGACTATATCATAGGGAATAGCTCCCATCTATACTAGCCTAATTAATTAGAACATATCTAGAAAAAATTGGTTCTAATTAATCGAGAAATTGCTTGATTGCCATTGACGCGGTTGCAAACTTGGCTATAATGGGCGAAGCACAGCGCTT
This sequence comes from Coleofasciculaceae cyanobacterium, assembly GCA_036703495.1. GTDB lineage: Bacteria > Cyanobacteriota > Cyanobacteriia > Elainellales > Elainellaceae > Drouetiella. Next base: position 7,399 of record DATNOY010000023.1, on the reverse strand, counting down.
GAAATGAGAGTGCGAGTGCCAAACCAGTACTTTAGTGAGTTCAGCTAATCCAATTTACAACTCTAATTCGCATGATCAGGACATTTAGCGCCTGAGCTTGACATGCCAAGTTTTCAGCTACCGGCTCTACGGGTGTTACTCATCGAGTAACCTGACTCCCACCTGGGAAGGCAAATGAGGCTGCTTAACAGTGCAGCAACTTTGGGTCGGCGTGGATGACTACTGCTTTGCAGTTGAACCGAACACTATTCAAAATTCAACCATTGGGAGGCAATTATGAGCATCACCACACAAAAAGGTTTAGATGCACTTTTAGCTCTGCTAGAGAACAACAAGCTCAACGCGCCTGTAAAACGACGGAAAAAATTTAAAGGCTCTGCTCGCGCCGATGTCTTTTCTGGAGACAGCAAAGCCAATATCGTTAGCGGTGGCAATGGCAATGATGCTCTGTTGGGTAAACAAGGAAACGATCGCCTGCAGGGAGATGCGGGTAACGACGTTATCCTGGCTGGAGACGGCAACGACAAAGTGGGAGGAGGCAAGGGCAATGACTTTTTGTCGGGTGATCTAGGAGATGACCAACTAGACGGTGGCATTGGCAGCGACATCCTGGTGGGTGGTGTTGGGGCTGATGTTCTAGACGGTGGTGGTGGCAGCGACGCCCTGTCCGGCGGTGCTGGCGTCGATACCCTAACCGGGGGTGCGGGTCGCGACCAGTTTGTGTATGAAGGCAATGTCTTTGCCAACGGCACTCCTGCTCCGGCTGGCACGACTGGCATTAACGCCTTGAACCAGCCCGATATCATCAAAGACTACACCATTGGGGAAGACCAATTCGTTTTAGATGCAGCGGATTTGGGGATTGGTGCAATTAACTTCCAAAAAGGAGCGGCAGCCAATCTTGCCAACGGTAACGTGCTGGTGCTCACCAACGGCTTTGCCGCAGCTGGAGCGGCGGCTCGGGCGATCGCCAACAACCCCAATATCACTGCCAAACAAGGCGTGTTTGTTTACTTCAACACCACGCTGCAATTGACTCGCCTGGTCTATTCCAAAGACTTGGGCAACGGGGGAGATATTAGCGTCCTAGCTAACTTAACCAACCAGAGCGGTGCTACGGGGCTGGCGAACATTGCGAAGTTCACAACAGCCGACTTCAACCTAGTAGGGGCTGCCAACAGCAGCTTGGGCGTTGCCGACAGTGCTAACGGAGATACGCTGTTTGGCGATGCCAGCAATAACGTGATCACAGGGAGCAACGGCAACGATACGATTGATGGCAGATTGGGCGATGATACCCTGAACGGCGGTAACGGCAACGATGCCCTGATTGGGGGTGTGGGGGTAGATACCCTGACTGGCGGTAGCGGTCGCGATCAGTTTGTCTATAACGGCGATGTCTTTGCCAACGGTGCGCCTACTCTGAATGCAGCGACTGGCATTAACGTCCTGGGTAAACCGGATGTGATTACAGACTTCACGACTACCGATGACCAGTTTGTCTTAGATTCGTCGGATCTGGGAATTGGAGCGATTACTTTCCAAAAGGGCGCTTCTTCTCAACTCACCAACGGTAATGTGATTGTGCTGACGGATTCCTTCGCTGCGGCTCCAGCTGCGGCTAAGGCGATCGCCAACAACAATGCAATTACCGCCAAAGAAGGAGTATTCGTCTACTTCAACACCACGTTGGGGCTGAGCCGAGTTGTCTACTCCAAGGATCTCGCCAACGGAGGGGATATTAGCGTTTTGGCTAACTTAAATAACCAGACGGGTGCAGCGGGGCTAGCCAACCAGGCTAACTTTACTGCTTCTAACTTTGCCCTCGGTTAATTCCAGGATGCAGCAGGTCAGCATCGTAGATAAATGCTGTGCAGCTGACCTGCTGATTAGCTTGCTGCTCTCCCTCCGGTTGATGGTCTAAATCAGTGTATAGATAGTTGTTTAACCGGGACGTCGAACTTTCATTGGATGAGGTCTTGACTATGAACCGTTGGCTATTAGGTAGTGGGGCGATCGTTTCCTCCGCGATGGCAATTTACGGTTGGACACACCCCTCAGCCCTCAACCTGTCTGTGCTGGCTCGACCGTTAGATCTCTCTAAACCCTTGCCTAAGGAAATGGAGACTTCCTACAATCGCCTCTTAAAGCAGGCGCGTCTAGCAGCAAGCCGAGATCGATTTGCTGAGGCCATTAGGACCATTGCCGGCATTCCTAAAAACAGTCGGTTTTACGGGGAAGCTCGTCAACTGCAAGAAGGCTGGACTCAAGAGTTACTGCAGCGAGCCAGCAGCCAATATAAACAAGCCAATGTCCAGATGGCCCTCTGGATGATTAATACCATCCCACCAGAGAGCCAGCGCTATGCTCGGGCCATAGAACTCCGTCAACGCTGGAGCCAGGAATCTGCTTTGCTACGTCAGGCTACTGCCGCTCAATCCACCGGCGATTGGAATGGTGTGATGGCGGCCCTTAAATCTCTGCAAGATTCGGTACTGTATCAAACTCCTCCGGCGCAAATGCTTTTGCAACAAGCGACAGCTAAGCTATTTGGCTCCGGCAAAATGGCTAAGCTGGCAGCAACTGTACCGGCAAATGCGATCGCCCAAGCCCCCCTAATTCCTTCTATGGCAGAACCTAATCCGGTGCTGCCATCGGTGCCTGTCTCAGCTCCAGCGAATTTGCCGGTCGATCGCGCTCAGGCGTTGCGATGGGCAGAACCCATCGCTGCTAATCCCAACGATATGCTAGTTTCACAACAATCCATGGCTTCTCATATGAATGGCATAGACGATGCCCCCGCCCCCGAATTTGTGCCGCTAGAATGGGCTCCCCGAAAATCCTTCCCGGTTCCAGATGGTTCTTCTGGAGATCTGTCTAACATGCCTGCGCCCAATCGTCCCTCTGCCATGCCCCCACCGGCAGCCACGCTCTATGCCCCTGGCAGACCTGCAGCACCCAGCCGCAATCCCACCGCGTCCCCTGCATCAGAGATAGCGCCTCCTGGTGCAATGCCGATGATTTCCAGTCAGCGATCGCCAGGAATGCGCGTTGCCCCGATTGGATCCGAACCAATGTCCTGGAATGGACATAGCTCTGAGATGCCAACTGCTACCGGTAAGACATCGACTACATGCAAATTTCCGGGTTGCGATTTTCCTCAATCTCAGCCGCTTCCAGCTCAATAGTGACGCATATTTAGATTAAGTAGATACATAGCCCCCGAATCACTCCAGGATAGAAATGAGCATTGGATTAAGATAACGTTTAACCTTAAAAAGCCCCTGTTGATGACTGCGACGATCGCTAGATTGCTCCTGATAATATTACCGCTGCAAACTTGGGTGGGGGAGGACAGCTAAAGCTGATCATTTGGTGGGTTCTAGGATGCCTGAACGAGAGCTGATGGGCATGGAGCCAGTAGCCACAATCTCCAGGAACGGGCAATTTTCCAGCGGCTGAGGGCGCTAAAAGCTCACCTCCTACTCCATACAGCGGATCGCCTAGCAGCGGATACCCTGCAGTTGCCAAATGAATCCGAATTTGGTGCGGCCGTCCGGTCAGAATCGTTACTTCTAAAAGGGTGGCGTCAGGGCTGCGCTGCAGGACATGGCAATCGCTTTGGGCAAATTGACCATTGGCAGTTGCGCCATACACATACCCTAAAACGGGATGGGGAATTTTGCCGATCGCATCAGTCAGGGTAAAGCGATCCGGAAGATCTCCACTGCCAACCAGCGCCAGATAAACTTTGCGAATTTGCCGTTCCGGATGCAGGCAAGCTGTATTTTCTCGCATTTGTTGGCTCAGACTTGATCGCGCCAGGGGCGATCGCGCCATCAGCATCAGTCCCGAAGTTCCTCGCCCGAGGCGATGGATGGGTACCGGAGTTTCTTGGGGATACTGTCGTTGCAGTTGTCGGAGCAGCGTATGTTCTAGAAATCCGCCTCCCGGCAGCACGGGCAACCCCGCAGGCTTCGCAACCACCAGCAAATCCGCATCTTCGTACAGCACTTCAACGGATAGCGGCACGTCTGGTTCTTCCCAAGGGGGACGATGGTAGGTGAGCCATTGCCCCGGTTGTAGCCGTGTTTCCGAGGTTGTGGGTTTGCCATCTAGCAAAACCTGCCCGCAGGCAATCCGTTCTTGCCACTCGGTTGGACTAGAATGCTGATATTGCTGGGTGTAATACGCCAGCAGCGTTAAGCCTGCCTGAGCGCGATTGACCTGTTCTCGATAAATCCAACCCTGATTCAGCATTTACGGCTTATCTAACTCCTTTGATCAGATTATTGCAAACACAGATCTCCCTACAAAGACTGACCCAGGATATCTCTTGTTGCCGATGGGATTCAAGGGGCTATAAGGCAAAGATAGTAGCGTAAACTACCGAATTAAATCCACTCCTGCATGAGCTGATTTTTGCAGAGTGGGAGGAGAAACCCATGGTTTTAGGACATCACAAGCGGGCTGTAGGAACATTTGCAACTCATCAAGCAGCCGAGACAGCTTTGCTAGAACTGAGAGACAGCGGATTTTCGATGGATCGCGTTTCAGTGGTCGGGCGGGATATTGACCGACACAGCACTGTAGCCGGTGCCGATGCTAGCGATCGCCTTTCCGATGCTGGCAGACATGCTGCTCACGATACCGAAGCCGATGAAGGCGTGAAGAAAGGCGCGGCTGCCGGTGGGGCACTAGGCGGTTTGACAGGACTGCTGGTAGGTTTAGGGGCGCTTGCCATTCCCGGCATTGGTCCTGTGATGCTGGGCGGTGCAGCTGCAACGGCTCTGGCAACTGCGCTTTCAGGCGGTGCCATTGGTGCAGCGGCTGGTGGTTTGATAGGCGGTTTGGTGGGTTTAGGCATTCCTGAAGATCGGGCGAAAGGATATAGCGATCGCGTGTCCCATGGAGAATATTTGGTGATGGTGGATGGCTCAGATGAAGAGATCCGCCGGGCTGAATTGATTCTCAATCGTCGAGGCATTCAGGATTGGGGAGTTTATGATGCTCCTGGACAGGGCGGAGTTCAGCCTGCTCCGCGCAATTCTACAACGACTCGTCAGGATTCTTTGCTGTAAAGCGCGATCGCTTCCAACACCCCTGACAGAGTTAATCTAAACCGCGTTTTTAAGGATTTTCAAGATGAAAAAAATCATGCCTTTGCTACTGAGTGGTGTTTTGATGGTGGCTGCATCCGCATGCAGTACGGCCAAAACCACATCAGATGCTCCTAATTCAACCGATCAAACTGGGCAGGTTCCTACTGAGCAAGGGGCTCAAACGGCTAAAAATGACGCCCAAAGCGGCGTTCGACAAAGTCAGCTAGATTCCGACATCCGCGCCCGCGAGCAGCGTAATAATGCGACTGGAGGCGATGCCGATCGCGCCAATGGCGATCTGCAAAGCGAAGTTCGCAGCAAACTGGAGGCTAACATTCCCAACAGTAAGCTGGCCGTGGAGGCTAAAGATGGCGTTGTGACGATCTCTGGAACCGTACAAACTCAAGACCAACTGACCAAAATTGAGCCGCTGGCTAAAGAAATCAAGGGTGTCAAGGGCGTTGATGTTAAAGCTACTGTTGCACCCGCACAGTAGATAACGTCGAGCCAGGCTTCGAAATTTTGATCGACACATGAAAAAGGATTCGGCAGTATCCAAGGAGATAACTGCCGAATGGATCTTAAAAAACAGAGCAAATCAGCGAGCGCATCCCAGTGTTTTGACTCGTCGCTAGAAACACTGCTAGATTGAAAACCTCTAGTTGGAATTAGCGACCTGAGAACACCAAACTATCCTTGAAGTTATCTAATGAGTGTTCCATCTATCATGGGTGGGCACTCATTTAGATGTTTATAGATGTTTAAAGGAAAGACTGAATTTTAATATTTATTGGCGCAGCCGCTAGCTATACTGCGAGGGAGCATAGTTGGAAGCCCTGATTCAGAATGATTACTCCGGCAACACTTAAGAATACATATAAGAATACCTAAACCCTAGGGGCTTCATTGTGGGGCGCGCTTTGCACGCCCCACAATGAAGCCTATTAAATTGCCGAGGGAATAGACTGGAGCTAAAAAGGTTAATGTTTCACTAACCTCAGCTTATTGAGTCCTTAACTCACTCGATTCCAGAGTTCTTCTAAGATACTGGCATCTTCCTAAAGTGAGGTTTTATGAGACAGTATCCTGATGAAGCGGAACAACACATTGCCAGACTGACTGCTGCTTTGCTGAGACGACGCAGCTTTCTAAAATGGTGCGCTGCTTTTGGTACGGGTACGCTCATTACCCAGGTGGCTTCCTGTACTCAGTCTAGCTCAACGTCTTCTTCGTCCCCATCGGGTGCCATGTCTAGCGGCAGTTCTACGGCATCAGCCGAGTTGCCCGTGACCATTCCTATGGAAGAGCTGATTGCCAAGGCCAAGCAAGAAGGGCAGCTGCGAGCTTATGGCATGCCCCCTGACTGGGCAAATTGGAAAGGCTGCTTTGATTCGCTGAAAACCAAGTATGGCATTACCAGCACGTATGAGCCTGAGGGTGGTTTGTCTTCAGCCGAGGAAGTGCAAAAGTTTTTAGCAGAAGTGAATCAGCCTATCGGCGACATTGCCGATGTGGGAATTTTGTTCGGCCCGGAAGCCAAAGCCAAAGGGGCAACGGCCGCTTATAAAGTATCTCGTTGGTCAGACATTCCTGACAATTTAAAAGATCCTGATGGACACTGGGCTTCTAACTATGGTGGGGTGCTAGCGTTTGCTGTTAATCCGGCTAAGGCAGGTTCAGTGCCAAAATCTTGGGCGGAATTGCTGTCTGGCAACTTCTCCAACATGGTTGCCATTAATGGGGATCCCCGTCAGTCCAATAGCGCCTTGCTGGCTGTGATTGCCGCAGCTTATGCCAATGGTGGCAGCATTGATAATATCGAGAAAGGGGTAGATGCCTTCGCGACTTTGAAGAAAAAAGGTAGCTTTACGCCCGCTAAGGCAGACACCGCTGGGCTGCAATCGGGCGAGGTAGGCATTGCCATTAAACCTGATTTTCTGGGTTTGACCGATCGCGACAAATTTGCCGGCAATCCCAAAATTGAGGTTGTTATTCCTCAAGATGGTGCGGTTGCCACCAACTATGCCCAGATCATCAACAAAGTTGCGCCGCATCCCTACACGGCCCGTCTGTTCCAGGAATACATCTTTTCGGATGAAGGTCAGCTAGAAATGCTGAAGGGCTATGTTCGTCCCACGCTCGTTGATAAGCTTACCCTGCCGGCCGACCTGAAAGCAAAGCTGCCTGATCCGTCCCAATATAAAAAGGTGGTGCCTGCGATCGTCGATACCAAAAAGCTGGAAGCGGCCAAGAAAATTGTGACTGAACAGTGGGGCCCTAAAGTTTTGGGACAGTAA
>DATNOY010000022.1:0-2895 GCA_036703495.1 Coleofasciculaceae cyanobacterium | reverse complement strand
ATAGATCTTATGGTTTTAGGGCGGTATGCACTTGGCTAAAGCCAGATGATTTTTTGGAAGCTTCACGGAGCGAAGCTTCCAAAAAATCATCTGGACTTGACTCATTTGAAAATTGCTACATGGGGGACTATGGAGAACTTTGCACTAAATCATCCAGTTCCGCATAGTCGGGCAGGGTGGTGTCGATCGCCGTTCCATTCCGCAATACCGTGCGATCGGACTGCGGACGAGACAACAGCTCACTGTAATAGCGAGCCTTGAATAAGATCAAATCAGCCGGTAGCCCAACCCCCAGTTGACCGATCTTAGATAATCCCATGAGCTGAGCTGGAGTGGCAGTCACGGTACGGCACCAGTCCCCATAGGGCGTATCAAAATGGGCAATACGGGTCGCTTGCGTCAGCACTTCCAACATGTCGTGATCGCCAAAGCCATAGAATGGATCACGGCAATTGTCGCTGGCCACCGCCACCGGAATGCCGCTGTGCTTCAGCTCATGCAGCAGGGTGATCCCGCGCCAGCGGGGGGTGTGGGTAGGGATTTCAGGCGGATAGGGCGTCAAGGTAGAGGAGTCAGGACGGGTTTGGGCGAAATATCGAGAGGCTTGCTGGTTGCGATCTTGTAGATAAAGGTTGCACATGGGCAGGCTGACGATGCCAACTCCAGCTTGCTTCACTAAGTCCAGCGTTTTTTTCACCTCATCGGGCGGTTGTACCGCAAGACTACAGCAGTGCCCACAGACAACCTGACCTGAAAACTGATTCCGTAACGCTGCGGCTGCCACATGGCGTAGGGTTATCTCCTGAGGGTCGCCGCTTTCGTCAACATGGAAGTCTAGATTTAAGCCGCGCTCGCTAGCCAGGGCAAAGATGCGATCGAGCTGCTGATCCAGCGTGTCCCCCATCAGCACCAGCCCTCCCAACACGCCACCCACCGCTGCAAATAAATCGGCCAATGCTTCGCCTTCTGCAGTCTGAAAGATCTCAATCGGCAATAGCGAAACTGCCTGTAGCGTCAGCCGATCTTGCCACTCCTCTTTCAAAGTTTTCCAGGCTTCTAAGCTAATTTTGGCCTGTCCACCAAATGAATCAATGTGGGTGCGAATGGCCTTTGTGCCGTGAGCGTAGCTGCACTTTAGCCCAAACGCCATCCTGCCATAGACATCTTTCGTATTCCAGTTTTGCTCGCTGTCGCGCTGCACTGTTTCTAGGGCATTATCAAAGGTGCCATCTAGATTGGGGGCACGTCCCCAGATATGTCCTTTATCTAGGTGGGTGTGCATATCGACAAAACACGGAAACACGATGCCTTGACGGAGATCAATGGTTTCCCCGTTGGGGATGGAATCGGGTATCTGGCTTCCTGCCAAGGCAATTTGCCCAATCACCCCTTCGCGAATTTCCATATCCACGCAGGCCAACCCTTCAAAGGTCTGCTGAGCAGTGATTGCCGGATCGGGCTGACTGAGGAGCGCAACGGGAATGTGAGCATTTTTGATCCAGAAGTGGGAGGAAGTTGGGGACATGCGCAAGGTAGATGGATGAACTAAGGGAAATCTAACGAATTAATTTTCTCGGCGAACGGCGCTTTCGTGCCAGTTTCGCAGCAGCAAGTCCGAGAGAACGGTTAGGAGGACAAAAATCAGCACGCCGAGAACGGTGGTCATAATCAGGGCGGCGAACATGCGGGGGATTTGTAAATTGAAGCTAGAAATTAAAATCTGATAGGCAATGCCCGATCGCGTACCGCCGGTTCCGGCGACAAATTCTGCCACCACTGCCCCAATCAGCGCTAAGCCCCCGCTGATGCGTAAACCACCCAAAAAGTAGGGCATAGCGCTGGGCAACCGCAGGTAACGCAAGGTTTGCCAGCGAGAAGCTTTGTAAAGCTGAAACAGGTTTACCAGATTGTGATCGGCGCTATTGAGTCCCAGGGTGGTGTTGGACAGAATCGGGAAGAAAGCCACCAGCCAGGCGCAGATCACCAGCGAGACGAACGTGGAGTGTTCGTCCGGCACAAGCTGACGCACCCAAAGAATAATCAGAGGGGCGATCGCCACAATTGGCGTGGTTTGCAAAATGACGGCATAGGGAAACAGGCTGCGCTCAACCCATTTGCTTTGGGCAAACAAAACGGCGACGAGCAGCCCCGAAACCACGGCGGCAATAAAGGCGGCGATCGTGATTTGCAGCGTGATCAGCAGCGAGGGAAACAGCGTGCCCCAGTCTTTAATCAGCGTTTGTCCTACCAAAATTGGGCCAGGCAGCAGGTAAGGTGGGGTATGGGTGACGCGCACTGCAACTTCCCACAAAATCAGCACTCCCCCTCCCACAATCAGTGGAGCTAAAACATCGGCAGAAAAAAAAGGCTGGGCCGTCGCAGTAGATGGGGTGCCATTGCGATCGCCAACCGGCGTCTGATTGCTAGAGGTGCGATTAAACAGATTCACAATTGGAATAAGCCCTACTCAAGGCTCACAAAGCTCTCTACATCCTATCGTTCTTCGCTGTTCTTAAACTGTTCAGAGCAAGCGGAGCACTTGGGCTGCCTCCAGATCAAGCGCAGGTTTGGCAACTCGACTGCTACGGCGCAACTGCTACGATACAGGGGAGAATCTGCTCCCCTATGGATGGAGCTAAATTTCCTCTTGTAACCTACTGACTGCTTCTGATGAAACTGCAATCGAAGCGAAGCCCGAAAAACAATCGTCCCCATCAGCGTTTCGCCCGCACTCCCCGAATTCACATCAAAATTCGGGATGGACGGTTTCAACTGATGGGTTTGGGTGCCTGGTACTCCTACTGGCGTGACCCTTACCATTTAATGTTGATTATTCCCTGGTTTGGTTTTCTGAGCCTGGTGGGACTTTCGTATATCTTGACTAATGCTCTGTTC
>DATNOY010000021.1:0-22578 GCA_036703495.1 Coleofasciculaceae cyanobacterium | reverse complement strand
AACTGGCTTCCTCAAATCGATAATGGGCTTCCTCAAATCGATAATGGGCTTCCTCAAATCGATTATGGGCTTCCTCAAATCGATAATGGGGTTCTCAACATCAGCAAATCTGCCTCCTGAAATCACAATAGCGATCGCTCCAACCGCAATTGCGGCTGCAAAAAAGTGAAAATAGGGAAAAGACCAAATGAGAGGCAGTTCTAATGAATTTCAATTCGGCATCTGAGACAACCTCTCCAGCGGCAGATCAGGAAGCCACTCAACTCAATGAAGAATCTACGGCATCTACCCTAAGCGAAGAGCAGTATCGCCGCAAAATGGAGCGCCGTAAACAAGTGCAGGAGCAGCGCCTGTCTGCACGCGATCATGAAAAAGGGTTGATCATTGTTCACACGGGCAATGGCAAAGGGAAAACGACCGCAGCCCTGGGCATGGTATTGCGATCGCTAGGGCATGGCTATCGAGTAGCGATCGTTCAGTTCATTAAGGGAGCCTGGGAACCTGCCGAGAAGAAGGTGTTTAGCCTCTGGCCAGACCAGCTAGAGTTTCATGCGATGGGAGAGGGCTTTACCTGGGAAACGCAAGACCGGCAGCGGGACATCGAAAAAGCGCAACAGGCCTGGGAAACAGCACTAGGGTTTATTCAAAATGCTGACTTCCGGCTGGTTTTGCTAGATGAAGTCAATATTGCCCTTAAATTAGGCTACTTACAGATCGAAGACGTCCTGCGCGGGCTGGAGCAAAAGCCGGCTGAGTCTCATGTCATTTTGACAGGTAGAGGTGCGCCGGCTGCTTTAATCGATCGGGCTGACTTAGTGACAGAAATGACGCTAGTAAAACATCCGTTCCGCGAACAAGGAGTCAAGGCTCAGGCAGGCATTGAATATTGATTAGGCGTTGAATCTTGATAAAGTAATTGAGTTGAGCAGAACTCCTATCGTGATGCTCCTGTCGTTCTGATGGGCTTGCCTGATCGGGCAGTCTTAACCTTTAAACAAGCAAATGACTCATCTCAGTGTCAATTTAAATCGGGTGGCGCTGCTGAGAAACTCCCGCAATATTGGGATTCCCAGCGTCATTGATGCAGCTCGGACGGTCTTAAATGCAGGAGCCTACGGGGTAACGGTGCATCCTCGTCCTGACCAACGCCATATTAAGCCTGCGGATGTTTATGAACTGGCGGAGCTACTGCAAAGAGAATATCCCACAGCGGAGTACAACATTGAAGGTAATCCGTTTGAGGCGCAGTTTATGGAATTGGTGACGGCAGTCAAGCCTAGCCAATGTACGTTGGTGCCGGATTCGCCCGATGCCTTTACCTCAGATCACGGCTGGGATTTGCCCAAAGACAGCGATCGCTTAACGCCAATCATCCAGCAGCTAAAAGATGCCGGGATTCGGGTCAGTCTGTTTATGGATGCCCTGGTTGAACCGATGCCTGCAGCCAAGGCCATTGGGGCCGATCGCGTGGAGCTGTATACCGAACCCTATGCCACAGCCTACCGCGAAGGGCAGGTCGATCAGGTGTTTTCGCAATATGCGATCGCAGCTGAGGCGGCTCAAGCGGCTGGATTAGGCGTCAATGCCGGACATGACCTGAACCTGAGCAACCTGTCCAAGTTCTGCACAATTCCCGGCATTTTGGAAGTGTCGATCGGTCATGCTCTGATGGCAGAAGCCCTGGAAATGGGTTTGTTCAATACCGTCAAAGCCTATTTGAATCTTCTCAACCCCTCCTAAAATTGATGCAGCCCGATTTCAAACTTAGAGTCAGTGTGTTAGGTCTAATTCTGGATGCGGGCGACGTGCTGCTGATTCATCAAATGGATCCTCCCGAACCCGATCGCTGGGATTTACCCGGTGGCGGGCTGGAGCCGCATGAAAAGCTGATGGAAGGGCTGGCGCGCGAGATCCGTGAGGAAACCAGCCTGATTGATTTTCACGTTAAGGAATTGTTGACCATTGTCGAAACTTTTATGGAGCGTCGTCACGGTGGTACTCAACATCAGCTGAATATCATTTACCACTGTGCAGTACCCTACCGTCCCGCTGAGCTATACAGCGACGAATCGGAAGTGGGAGAAAAGGGGATTCAATGGCTACCGATTGAGAGCTTAACCCGCGAATCCTGTACAACCCGCGCCTGGCAAGCCTTACAGACCGTAGGAAAATAGTCGGCAAACCAGTTGATAGACCAGTTCTAGCAATCTCTTAAGCTCCTGGTTCGAATGCTTTCCTACGCTAAAATCGTGCATCTATTCTGAAAATCGTCTACCCCTATGTTCATCGACAAAAGTTTGCTGCTGATTGATAATCCCGTCCAGCTCAACTACGGCATTGCCGTGACCGATGTGGATGGCGATGGGGAGTTTGAACTCTTTGTCGCTGGCTTTGGGGCCAACAATTTGGTTTTAAAGTGGCAAGGCAACGGCTTTGTCAATATTGCTGATCCCACCCTGGCAGATTTTGGCCGACAGGCGATCGGGGTAGCGGCGGGCGATCTGGATGGCGATGGGCGCGAAGAAATTTATGTGCTCAACACCGATACCTTTACAGGGCGCAAGCAGTTTGGCGATCGCTTGTTTGATTGGCAGCAGGGAACTTGGCAAGATCTATTTGCATTACCCCAGAATCAAGATGCGCTGAACCTGACGGCAGGACGGTCTGTCGCTTGGGTCGATCGTCATGGCACTGGCCGCTATGGCTGCCTGATTGCCAGCTATGGAGGAGCCATCCGGCTCTACGAACTCAATGCCGACAATATGCTGGCAGATCGCGCGCCTGAGGCAGGCTTGGCGCAAGTGACGGGAGGGCGGGGGGTGGTATCGCTGCCGTTAGTATCCGACCGGATGGATATCTTCATGGCCAATGAACATAGCCCTAACTTCCTGTTTCGCAACCAGGGAGATGGCACCTTTGTGGATATTGCAGCGATCGCCCACGTCAGTGATCCCCATGAGCAAGGTCGAGGCATTGCCGTCTTGGATGCCAATAGCGATGGGCGATTTGATTTAGTCTATGGCAATTGGGAAGGCGCACATCGGCTGTTTATCCAACAAGAGCCCGGCAAGTTTCGAGACATTGCCCCCAAATCCATGGCGATGCCGTCGCGGGTGCGCACAGTGATTGCGGCAGATTTTGATAACGATGGTTACGAAGAACTGTTTTTCAACAACATCGGACAGCCCAATCGGTTGTTTGGCTGGCGAGAAGGAAAGTGGACATCTCTGCCCATTGGCGATGCCCTGGAGCCGCGAGGATTAGGCACCGGAGCCGCTGTCGGTGATTTTGATAGAGATGGACGCTTAGAGCTGGTGATTGCCCACGGCGAGTCAGGGGCACAGCCTTTATCGCTTTACCAGACTGCCGCTAACTCCAATTCCTGGCTGCGAATCTTGCCGCTGACTGCTCAGGGCGCACCTGCCCGAGGGGCGATCGTTACCCTAGTGGCGGGAGATAGACGCCAAATGCGGGCGATCGATGCGGGAAGTGGCTATTTATGCCAAATGGAACCCGTTGCCCACTTTGGATTAGGCACAAATCCTCAAGTTGATTGGGTGGAAGTGCGCTGGCTTGATGGCAAAGTCGTAAAATTACAGGCTCCCGCTGCCAATCAGTTGATTCGAGTCCCTCATCCTGCTGCTCAACAGAAGGTTTAGGGCGATCCTCCTTCCCCCAAATCACTATTGCTCAAACCATAGTGATGCTGCGCTTCTGTAATGCCGGTGCGCGTATCTGGCGTCAGAACGCCGGTGATGTCGCCAGACATATAACCATTGGCTTTGAGGTAGCGCTGCAGCGCCGCAACGCTATACCGCCCCTCTTGAAGATTTTGGTTCAGAACTAGGCGGGCTTGTTCGGCTTCTAAGCGGGCTTGTTCGGCTTCTTGTTTTGCCTGGGCAGCTTGAGTTTGCGCCTGCTGGGCTTCTGCCTGAGCCTGCTGAATTTGCTGCCAGCTTTGGGGACTGCTGCCAGGTTGAGAATAGCTGGTTTGGGAATAGCCAGTTTGGGAGGAATTTGCTTGAGGGGAGCCGGACTGAGGAGAGACTGTCGCCATTCCTAGCGCTGTTGCTACCTGCGGCCCAGCAATGCCATCCGGGATTAATCCTCGTGATTGCTGAAATGCCATCACGGCAGCCTGGGTTGAAGCATCATAATTGCCTGTGATAGGGGAGCGGTAAAAGCCCGTATCTGTGAGATGCGCTTGCAATTCAGACACAGCAGCTCCTGTGTCGCCCAACCGTAACAGTCCAGGAGTGCTATTCGCTGAACTCCCAGATGCAGCAGCTTGTCCTGCGGGTTGACGTAAGGCCACTTCAGTTGCGGGGCCTACAATGCCATCCACCGGCAGTCCATTAGCCTGCTGAAAGCGAGCCACAGCATCCTCAGTCTGGCGATCGAACGTCCCTGAGATGGCACCGCTATAAAATCCTAAGTCAGTCAACCGTTTTTGCAGCTCTGCAATCTGTGCCCCGCTATCGCCCACATGCACTAGCGGTTGAGGTGTGGCGGCATTTGCCGGAGAGGATTGTCCGGCTGAGTTGAGCAAGGCTGATTGCGTCGCAGCCCCCACAACTCCATCCGCTGTCAAACCCACACTCTGCTGAAAGCGAATGACTGCTTCCTGAGTCATAGCGCCATAGAATCCGGTAATCTCGCCACTGTAGTAGCCCAAATTTAGCAGCTGTCGCTGCAGGTTGGTCACCGCCTCTCCGCTGTCATTCAAATGCAAGGCAGAGGACACCGATTGCGCCAGAGCCGGATGCACCGGGCTGAGAACAGCCAAAGATAGCAACAGCACACTTGCCCATTTGAGCCTGCGAGCAAACCGAGGGCTTGATAAACAATAATTAGCTGGAAGTTTCATCATGCTGGAATGCTTCCTCCAATGGATTTAACTCAGGACAGAAATGCTCAAGACAGAGATAGGGTAAAAAGGTGGTTTTTGCCACAGGCTTGCTATATGGGAGTGGGTTGAGCAACTCCCCGCTTAAGATAGCGATAATATTACTACATGTAGATCTAAAGGATTTATGCGTCTCTATATTACGCCACCTGTAGCGGTTTGAGCATGGATTTATGAGCGACTACTTTAGGCAAAAATTCTAGACGATTTTTGAAATGCCGACACAGGTAACTTACAGAATTTCAAAACAGTCTGAAAAAAGCTGCCAGCCTTGCAGGATCGCAAAGACTGACAGCCCATTGAAAAAATTCAGGTTGATTTACCAAAAATGCCGAGGAATGCAGCTTCCAGGCTGGCTCAATTGTCCAGTGGAAAGCCGGGGAAGCGCGATCGCTCTAGGACATAAAATGGTCTAGCACTAAGGTGGCGGCAACAGCAAAGCCGGTAATTCCAAAGGCCATCAGAGGATGCTGTCCTTGACTAATGGCAAAAGTGGTGACGATGCCTGCGCCCAGAGCTGCCGTGATGGCTCCGCCTACCCAGTCCTTCTTAGAGTTCTTATCGTACATTTTGTCTGAAGGTTTTGTCTGAAGGTTGATTTGCGATTGTTAACCCAATCAACCTACCATCCCTCAATTTGCTGCTTTATCCTCAGGCGGGATCTTGTAATTAAGTTTTAGATTCAGCCAAGTTTCTTAACAACAGCTGCGGCTGGACAAGACCAGCTTTGGAGGTTGAGTTAATTCAGCTTTTCTGTATTCCCGCCTTTTACCCAACCCTCTGTCCCGTTGGATAAACGAACGTGCTGCCAAGCCCCATCTGGAGCTTCTTCTAAGACAGTCACCTCTTGATTAAACTCAATCCCGCCAACGCGGGCAGCATCGGCACTGGGGTCTTGACGCAAAATTAAACCAATGGGTTGAGTCACACGAGCTGCATAGCCCTCTGCCACAGGTGATGCGGCAGGAGTGACAGAGGGACTAGGTGATGGGGCAGACGGTTTGGCGCTAGGAGACGCAGGCGCGTTAGCAGGCTTAGGAGAAGGATCGTTGGCAAATGTGGGTCTGGCAGGCGGAGTGGCGAGTTGCGCCAGCAAATAGCGGGTGGTACCCACGCCTGCTAGAGCCAGCAGGGCAATTGCCAGCAGAAACCCAAGAATAAACTTGCTGATTCCAGACAAACTCATGGGGGGCAGTCCGTCGAAAGGGTAATGGAGACTCCCTATTCTAAAGGGTGATGGCGCATCTACAACTGCTGAATTCGATTGCTTAAGTTACTCTGCCGCGAAGCCAGTCGTACTCTGCCATTGGTGGCCCAAGCCTGCAAGAGCTGAATTTGATCCTGAGCGGTTCTTGCCAGCGGAATCATCTGGCTGGCAGCTTCTAGAATATCTTCGGTAGTAAAGTCTCGATTTTGGCTAAAGCCAATATGCATGGCTTCAACCAGGATCTGCTCAATTTCGGCTCCTGAAAAGTCAGGTGTTTCGTAGGCGAGGCGATCGAGATCGTAAGCTTTCAAATTATGTGGACGCAGGCGAGACAGGTGAACGGCAAAAATCGCCCGCCGCTCTTCCTGGCTGGGTAACCCGACAAAGAAAATTTCATCAAACCGTCCCCGTCGCAGCATTTCGGGGGGCAAGGCTTGAATGTTGTTGGCAGTGGCAACGACAAACACCGGCGAAGCCTTCTCTGCTAGCCAGGTAATGAAGGTACCAAACACCCGGCTGGTCGTACCGGAATCCCCTCTACCGTCAAATCCAGCGAATGCTTTGTCAATTTCATCAATCCACAGGACGCAAGGAGCCAGCGCTTCTGCTAACTGAATCATTTGGCGGGTCCGCGATTCCGATTCACCCACTAATCCAGCAAATAATCGACCCACATCCAGCCGCAGCAAAGGTAAATGCCAGTGGTGCGCGATCGCCTTGGCCGTTAAAGATTTGCCCGTTCCCTGAATGCCAACTAGCAGCAGTCCTCGGGGGTGAGGCAAGCCATACTGTCTAGCCCGTTCAGAAAACGCGCCACCGCGCCGCAGCAGCCAATCTTTCAGGTTGTCCAGTCCGCCAATGTCAGAAATTTTTTCGGTGGCTGGGTAAAAGTCAAGAATTTGGGTTTGGCGAATCGTCTGTCGTTTTTCTTCCAGAATCAGCTCCACATCTTCGGACTGGAAGCTGCCATGCGTCGCGATCGCCTTAGCTAACACCCGCCGAATCCGTTCCATGGATAAGCCTTGACAGGAACGAGCCACTTCATCCAGCACTCGCGGCTCTAAGGCTTGTCCGGTAGCCGAGAATAGCCGCTCTAGCTCAGCTTGAATCTCTGGAATATGGGGCAGCGGAAATTCTAGTACCGTCAGCACTTCGCCTAAATCTTCAGGAACGTTAAGCTGCGGCGAAAGGATAACCATGTTTTTGGGCTGAGATTTAAGCAACCGCGCTAGATTGCGTAGCTTCCGAGCGACGGATACATCCTCCAAAAAGCGATGAAAGTCTCGCAAAACAAAAATTGCCGCTACGGTAGCAGGCAACTTTTCTACAAATTCTAAAGCCTGTAATGGATTGCGCCGTCCAAAGCCCGCATCATTGGCATTGCCCTGGTAGCCATCCACAAAGTCCCAGATATAGAAGCTGCGGTTGCCTTGCTTAGCCGATTGAGCGATCGCAGTTTCGACCCGTTCCTCTTCCCGAGTGGGAATATAAATCAACGGGTAGCGGGCACGCAGGAGCAGCTCAAATTCGTCGTTGAAACTCATTAGGTTTAGAGGATGAGCTAATTAGAAAGCTGATCTTTCAAGGTTTCCAAAGAAGCCCAGCGCCGATCGATCTTCGGCATGGCGTTGGATGATGGGGAGGATTCAACGGCAATCCCCGTACAGTCTTTGCTGCACAGCTTTCGCTGAGGAATCGCTAAACAAAATTGCTGATAGAGCCATTCATCTGGGTAAAAATGACCTTGAGGATGCAAATTTTCCACCAAATCTTCCAGGGCAATCTCTTGCTCTAACGCTTCTTCGTTGGTGCCAACAGCAGTTTCCTGCAGCCAGATGAGTTCTGAAGTGTTGACCTTCACCCGCTGGTTATACTGCTGCAGACAGCGATCGCAGATCAACGTCATGATGGTCTCTGCCTGGACTGAAACCTCCAGATAGTTTCCTTGATGAATCACCTGCAGTTTCCCCTGAACGGGGGTTAGCGTCTCCAGATCTGGCAAGTAGGTCTGAACTTCAATCTGTTCGGTTTGTTCTGGCGCTCTGGCCAATTGTGGAATATGAATCGCTTCCATAATGGCGTTACCCTAATCTAGGAAATAAATCTGGAGCAAGCTGAATTAAAGTTCAGGAGTAAGCCGCCAGATCAAGGCTCAGAGGCAGCCAATTTGACGACCAAACGGCGATCGGGTTCTCGTCCGCGACTTTCTGTTTCCAGATCGTCGAAAGACTTGAGATAGGTATGGACCTGGCGACGCTCTGCCGCAGATAGACCCGCCATCTCAAAGACTTCTCCCGTTTCACGGACCTGTTGAGCGGCCTGATCTGCCATCGACTGCAGCTCAGCCTGCCGCCGCACCCGATAGCCCGCCAGCTCGATGGTATAAGCCTTTTGAGCTTCTTCAGGTTGCCCTAAGTTCAACGTGGTATTGGCAAGGTATTGAATTGCGTCAAGCACCGTCCCTTCCGCTCCCAAAACAGCTTGGACCTGCTCAGGCGACAAATTGCTATCGTCAATCGTCAGCCAGTAGCTGCCTTCTGTCTCTAGCTTTTCCCCATCAACCCCAACCTGAGCCGGTAGCCCCACCAAGGTCATGAGGCTTTCCAACCACTCTTTACCACGCTGAACTAGCTGTTGATCTACCACTCGCGTCAGACCTTCTTATTGGCACGCCCTGGATTTTTCTTCGTTTCCTTTTTAGGATTCGCCTCTTTCTTGAGATTTGCCTCTTTCTTAGGCTCTTCTGCTTCTTTCTTCGATCGCACTGGTTCAAACGGCAACGCTTCTCGCACCTCTCCAGATGCCTTGGCTGCCTCTTGCTCCACGACTAGCTTTTGCAGGTTCTCTGGCAAAGGCTCTCTGGACAAGATGTAAGTTTGCAGCGTCTGGAAGATGTTGGCAATCACCATATACATCAACACCCCGGCTGGCAAGGGGAAGAACAAAAACATGCCGGAGAAAATGATCGGCGTAAATCGGTTGACTGCTGCCTGCTGCGGATTGTCGCCACTGGAACCCTGCCCTGAGAGCAACTGGTTAATGTAAAGGCTGATGCCAAAGAACAGCACCATACCCAAAATATCCCAGTTAATTTGACCATTCTGTTGATCAAATGCTCCCACCCGTCCCAAAGCTTTGATGAACAAAAAGCCTTTGTTGGTTGCCAGACCGGGAACTTTACCCTGAAGCGTCACATCTCCAGGCTTAAGCGCCTCCAAATTGCCGTTTTCGTCAAAGCGAACTAAGTCTTCGCCCTTGGTAATGCTCCAAGATGGGACAATCTCGGTCTCTGGGTATTCCGCTAAAATCTCTTTGAGCGGCTTCCCTTCTGTCGTCTGGAACTCAACGCTGGTTTTTTCACCCACGGCTAAGCGATTTCCGCCGGGAATCACTGCTGCTACTGGAACGTGGGTATTATCCGCAATGTAGATATTTTGCGGATTAGTGGCAAAGGCTTGCGGTTGGACTTGCTCAATCTGCTCACGAGGCAAAACTTGCAGGTTGATATTGTAAGGAACATCCGAGAACGGTGAACCCCGCAACGTGGCAAACAATGCAAATAGAATGGGCATCTGAGCGACAACAGGGAGACAGCCAGCTAAGGGGTTGCCAAACTCCTTGTAGATCTTACTCATCTCCTCCTGCTGCTTGGCAGGATCGCTCTTATACTGCTCTTGAATCTCTTTAACCCGCTTTTGCATCACAGGCTGAGTCACTTTCATCCGTCGCATATTGCGGATGGAGCCTGCGCTGAGCGGATATAGAGCTAAACGAATCACGAGCGTCAGAGAGACGATCGCCAAACCGTAGCTCGGCACGATCCCATAGAAAAAATCTAGGATCGGCAGCATTACATTGTTCGATAGAAAACTGACACCGAAGTCCATGCGTTGTGTCTACCTGCGTCTCTGAGCGTCTGTCTAAATCTAACCTATCCAACCGAAAAATCAGGCAGTGAGGATCACCCACCTCCTAGGTGCCGATCGCCCCACTAGCATTTTGCGCTCGCGTGGAGATTTTGCTGTTGACGTAGTCATAGACCTCTCGGAACTTAGGCAATGCCCTCAGCTCTAATCGGCTACCATCTTTCAGCGTAATCACCATATCACCCCAAGCGCCCAACCCTCGCGGGACTGTCACAATCTTAGCGACTTCGGAGTAAATAATATCTGAGCGATCGCGACCCATCCAACCGCCCGTTACCGAAATCCGGCGATCGGTAATCCGATAGCGCAACCAGAGCGCCCGAACTAAAGCACCGACCGTCAGAGGAATACAAATAACCGTAAATCCCAACAGAATGTTGAAAATTAAATCACCTATGTGAGGACCAC
The DNA here is from genome assembly GCA_036703495.1 of Coleofasciculaceae cyanobacterium. Taxonomy (GTDB): domain Bacteria; phylum Cyanobacteriota; class Cyanobacteriia; order Elainellales; family Elainellaceae; genus Drouetiella. The sequence continues at coordinate 12,131 of DATNOY010000021.1, read as the reverse complement.
CCTCAAAGTAGACCTCTTCCTTAACTGCCATTCATCACCTCTGCATTGATTAATAACTGCTTTAATTCTTGCAGAATTTGCTCATAATCGCACTCAGCCGCATTAGGCTTTACGACCACTACGACCTGCCAACCTAGCGATAGCTGGGGTAGAAAATGATGAAAGGCAGCCCGAATCTGCCGTTTAATCCGATTACGCACTACAGCTCGCTTACTCACCTTTTGGCTAACTGAAATGCCTAACCGAGTTGGGCAGATGCTGCTATGCTCAGCAGCTTCATTCAAAGCATCTGAGAGCGATCGAGTGCTATTGGACTGATGCAAAGCTCGGAGGGTAAGATGAGCAGTCGATCGCCGCAGCCCAGACCGGTAGACCGCACTAAAGTCTTGCCGTCGTCGGAGCCGATGAATTTTAGGCAGAGCCACTGCTAGCTTTGACCTGAATTGATCGAAATTATTGAGAAACCGACAATCTTACCCGCCCTTTACTCCGACGAGCTCTAATCACCCGCCGCCCTGTAGCGGTACGCATCCGTGCCCGGAAGCCAGAAGTTCTTCTCCGCTTACGGCTTGTTCCTTCCAAGGTGCGCTTAGTCATGAATCTTACCCCGTCTAAGTTTTAAAAAGTCACAGTCCCTCATCATAGCACCCCAACTGTCCCACTGCCGCTACCTTAGACTAGAAGCCCGCTGCTGCAAAAAGCAGCCTGCCTGGATAGACGAGTCTATGGGCAGGACAGGAGAGGATGGCGCTGGACAAGACGCTAGAGACCGTTAGAAAAGCAGTCCACGAATCAGCAGGCTAACGAGGTAGCTGCTTTAGATCTCAGTGGCTGCAGTTAAATGGTTGTTAATTATTGCTACCGATGCTCAGAATCCAGGTACCCACGTACCGGGTCAGAGGCACATCTCCAGGAGATTGGATGGAGGCATTAAAATAATGAGTGCCCACGCGAGTTGGGTTATGAACATTGGATAAAACAATTTCTACTCGCTTGTCAGCAGGAATGGGCTCCTTCGGATAAATTTCGATAACGCGATTTTCCCGATCCCAGGTCACATCCTGCAATTCAATTCTGTCGCCGGCTACCTCAACTCTCACAGCCTTAGGATCAAAGGTCCCTCGATACGTTTCAGGGTAGTTGATGACGAGTCTGGAAATGGCAAATTCTAGCTTACGGGCCGGAATTCTGAGGTGGTAGCGATCGGTGGCACCCGGTTTGCCATCGTAATCTAGCTTATAACCCAACTGGTTATCGGAAGAAATACCACTAAAAATAGTTAAACCTTGAGTTCCCTGAGCGTGGGTCACTGCGGCTAGACCCGTCATCAGGCAACCTGAGATCGTCACAATAGACAGTAAGCGCAGCATCGACGATTTTTTATTCAACATAAGCTATTTACTCTCGTGGCGTGACTCTTGTAGCGTGACTGTATCGCTATGTTATGAACGTTCACAATTAATGACTTTACCAAAACGGGTCAGTAGATCACTGCTAGGTCTTTAGATCCCTGCTAAGGCTTTGGCAGATCCCTTGACGTCCGCTTTGGCAACAAAGTGCCTGATTCATTAGCATCGCTTAATCTCAGTTGCTCATCACTTGTGAAGCGTCAAGTCTACCGTTTTTTGGCAATAGCTTCAGCCTGTTGAGGTCAGTACTCTATTTCTACGGGAAATGTCACAATGCTTGCAGCGGTAGACCGTATCTCTATCCTAGAACCTGACCCCTGGACTAGGGCTAGTTTTAGTCTGCTTCGCGATCGCTGGGGGTAAAACCCACGACCTGATTCCGTCCTTGGGCTTTGGCTTTGAGCAGCCGATCATCGGCTCGCTGAAGAAGATTAATGCCTTTGGCATCGTCAGTGGCTCTAAGGGTGGCCGTGCCAGCACTGACCGTAATGGTTAGCTCTAGCTCATCATTGATGGCAAACGGCTGTTCGCCAATCAGTTGGCAAAGCCGATTGGCGATCGCCACCGTTTCCTGAGCCCCTGTATCGCTAAGGATCACCACAAACTCTTCGCCCCCATACCGGAACGGAGTGTCGTAGAAGCGCAAGTTGTGGCGGAGGCGGGCCGAAAACAATTGCAGGGTGCGATCGCCCACAAGATGCCCATAGGTATCGTTGATACTTTTGAAGAAATCGACATCTAGCATAATGACGCTAACTGGAGAATTGCGGGTACGCGCATTTTGGATTTGCCGAGGCAATTCCCACTCAAAGGCGCGACGGTTGTTGAGTTCGGTGAGCGGATCGGAAAGGGCGATCGCGGACAACACATCATTGGTGCGCATCAGTTCGCGGTGGTTCTGAACCTGCCGCAGTCCAGCTTTGACTTGGGCCCGTAGCCAACGGGTTTGAATGCTACAGTCTTCCGTACCATCAGCACCATCCGCCTCTAAGTTCAGCGGTAGCCAGAGGTAGGCATCTGCTCCCATCTCTAGGGCTTCCACTCTGGACTTCACCTCTTGCTCGCGATCGAGCTTGCCATGGACTAGCCGATCCTCTATGAGAATGCAGTAAATCCAGGCCAGCCGACTCTGTTTTTTAACCTGTTGGCAGAGTTCAAGGCTATCAGGCTGGTTGGCTTGAATGATCAGCAAATCAGGCTGTTGTGCCTGGATAATTGCCATTGCTTCAAACGGATTGTTCACAACCTCTACCGTGAAGGTTGCCAAATGACGAACTAAGTCCAAAAGGCTAGCTTGGAAGTCAGCATTTCCTACTAGCAGAATTGATGCATCCATTAACGTTTGAGAAGCTTTTGTTGAGCCTCATCCAGCTATTTTTCTAGGGCACAGGTAGACACAAAAACCATAGCATCTCAAAATTGAAACCCGGTTACACCCTGACATAGACAAAGATTCATAAAAACGAAATCCTGAGCAGCAGGCAAAATCGTTCAAAGCATCTTCTGTTCTTAACCTGTTTGTCCAACAATTTGCCCAACGAATGTCATTAAATACCACTCAATGTGTTTCCGTAGTTGCAAGATTATCTGCACTTTTAATTACCTACAAGCCAGCCTCTACGGATTCCAGGCTGTTCGTTTTTTTGTGAGTTATCCGGAAAATGGGGAAATTACAGAGATGTTATCTACCCAAAACCTTAATGAGCACGTAGGCATTTAAATATAAATTGCTACATCAATGAGTGGCAATATGAAATTTTGTCGAATCCAACAACATGATTGAAAATAGAAGTCTATAGCTGTTTATATCTCTCAGTACTGCTACGGAAACTGAATCTTGGGTCACAAAATCATGTCCATCCCTCTTAGCGGCGCTCAAATCCGACAAACTTTTCTTGACTTCTATGCAGCCAGAGGGCACCAGATTTTGCCCAGTGCCTCGCTGGTTCCTGAAGATCCAACCGTGCTGCTGACGATCGCTGGCATGTTGCAGTTCAAGCCCATCTTTTTGGGGCAGCGCCAGGCAGAATTCCCTCGAGCGACTACCTCTCAGAAGTGTATCCGCACCAACGATATTGAAAACGTTGGGCGAACGGCACGGCATCATACCTTCTTTGAGATGTTGGGTAACTTTAGCTTTGGCGACTACTTCAAAGAGAAGGCGATCGCCTGGGCATGGGAGCTTTCTACCCAAGTATATGGGCTACCTGCCGAACGCTTAGTGGTCAGCGTGTTTCGGGAAGACGACGAAGCGTTTGCCATCTGGCGCGATCAGATTGGGGTGCCGGTGCAGCGAATTCTGCGGATGGACGAAAAAGATAACTTTTGGCAATCCGGCCCAACAGGTCCTTGCGGCCCTTGCTCCGAGATTTACTATGATTTTCATCCGGAACGGGGAGATGAGGCGATCGACCTGGAAGATGACACCCGCTTTATTGAGTTCTATAACCTGGTGTTCATGCAGTACAACCAGGATGCTGAGGGCAACCTGACGCCTCTGCAAGCGCAGAACATTGATACCGGACTGGGACTAGAGCGGATGGCACAAATTCTGCAAAAGGTACCCAACAATTACGAAACGGATCTAATTTTCCCCATTATCAAAACAGCAGCGGCGATCGCGGGCATTGATTACGCCCAGTCCGATGACAAAACTAAAGTTTCGCTCAAAGTGATTGGCGATCACGTCCGAGCAGTTGTGCATATGATTGCCGACGGCATCAGTGCGTCTAATTTGGGTCGGGGGTATATTTTGCGGCGGCTGATTCGGCGCGTGGTTCGGCATGGGCGACTGATCGGGATTGATCGGGAATTCATTCTGGAGGTGGCTGAGACGGCGATCGCGCTTTCTGAAGCGGTTTATCCTAACGTGCGCCAACGGGAGAAGGCGATTAAGGCGGAATTGCGGCTGGAAGAAGCTCGGTTTCGGGAGACGCTCGATCGGGGGGAAAAGCTGCTGGCAGAAACGCTAGAAAAAGTGGGTGAGGCGGGCACCATTTCAGGGCATGATGCCTTTGTTCTATATGACACCTACGGTTTCCCACTGGAATTGACTCAGGAAGTTGCCGAAGAGAAAGGCTTAACCGTTGATGTCAAAGGATTTGAGACGGAGATGGAGCAACAGCGGCAGCGATCGCAAGCGGCTCACGAAACGATCGATTTGACGGTTCAAGGCACGCTGGATACCTTAGCCGAAGATTTGCATGAAACTCAATTCCTGGGCTATACCCAGGTGTCCAGCAGCGCTGTCGTCCAGATCCTGCTGGTTGAGGGTCAGTCGGTGCAGGAAGCAACAGCCGGGACATCTGTGCAGATCTTGCTCGACCAAACGCCTTTTTATGCCGAATCGGGAGGACAAATTGGCGATCGCGGCTACCTGTCGAGCCAGTCCGCTCTGGTACAGATCGAAGATGTGCAGAAAAACGGTAGTTTATTTGTCCACTATGGTCGAGTAGAGCGAGGCAGCCTCAAGGTTGGCGATCCGGTTCAGGCTCAGATTGATCTGGCCGGTCGGCGGCGGGCCCAGGCAAATCATACGGCTACCCATCTGCTGCAAGCGGCTCTACGGCAAATTGTGGATGAAAATATTGCCCAGGCGGGATCGATGGTCTCTTTCGATCGCCTGCGGTTCGACTTTAATTTGCCTCGGGCTGTGACCCCTGCCGAACTCGAACAAATTGAAGAGCAGATCAACACCTGGATTGCTGAAGCGCATCAGGCAGATGTGGCCGTGATGCCGATTGCCGAAGCCAAAGCCAAAGGAGCTGTGGCTATGTTTGGCGAAAAATATGGCGATCAGGTGCGCGTCATTGACTTTCCTGGCGTCTCTATGGAGCTGTGTGGTGGAACGCATGTCAACAACACCACGGAGATTGGCTTGTTCAAAATCATCTCGGAGTCCGGGGTCGCGGCTGGCATTCGGCGAATTGAAGCAGTAGCCGGACTGGCAGCCCTGGAATACTTCAACCTGCGGGATAAAGTGGTGCGCGAGCTGAGCGATCGCTTCAAGTCCAAGCCAGAGGAGTTGCCCGAACGAGTCACGGCTTTGCAAACAGAACTGCGCAACACCCAGAAGCAGCTAGAGGCGATCAAAGGAGAACTGGCTCTGGCTAAATCGGATCAGCTGTTGCATCAGGCGGAAGCCGTTGGTTCCTTCAAAGTCTTGGTAGCCTCCCTCAGCGGAGTGGATGCCGAATCTCTCAAGATTGTTGCAGAACGACTGTTGCAAAAGCTGGGAGTGGGAGCTGTGGTCTTAGGCTCAGTGCCTGAAGCCGATAAGGTCAGCCTAGTGGCAGCTTTTAGCCCGGAAGTGAACCAGAAGGGATTGCAGGCTGGCAAATTTATTGGAGCGATCGCCAAACTTTGTGGGGGCGGGGGCGGGGGACGTCCTAACCTAGCCCAAGCAGGAGGACGCGATGCGGGTAAGCTGCCCGAAGCCTTAGCCGAAGCTCAACGGCAATTGCAGACGGGGTTAGGCTAACGCCTGCAGCTTCTGCTACCGTATTTTCACCATTTTGAGTGGTTTCTTTACGGGTGCTTCGCAGAATTGTGGGGCTTCTGGCACTAGGCTAGAGCGAGGCGAGTTCAGACGCCTGCCAAGGACAAAGCAGACAGAAATGGGGGCTCATTGTCTGTCTGCTCGCCTTGGAACTGGGAAGCGGTTTGTAGAAACCTAACACAAATGTGAGGAGCCCGAGGGCACAGCTCACCCAATATCTCATTTAACCCAATACACAAAATAGGGGCACAGCCAGGCTGTGCCCCTATAGATTTAATAAAAAGCTTGACTTGAAATAAAGTGGCTTGGACTCAGTTCAGATAATCCAGATTCAAACTCTCTTCTCTGTGGAGCTTCTTCTCTTCTCTTTGCAGTTTCTTGCGAATAAGGGAGGGGAATACGACTGGCCAGATCAGAGTGGCAAGGGCGATAGTTATCCAGGAAGGGATATGGTTTTTGGGGGTTGAGTCATCTTTGAGGAAAGCATTAAGGGTCAAGCTGAAGACCAATGTTGCACCTGCGAAGTATAACGTCATACCCATCTTTCCCCGTTTGCAGTTTATATCCTGTTGCTTCTATAAAACCATGGGTCTATTGCAAATTCTAGTGATAGATATACTTAAATATGGATTGAGTCAGCTCAGAGGCTCCAATCATCGCTTCCGTATTTATAGCAGTGCTCGATAGACAAATACCGTCAATAGCTACCCGTATAGACAATCGATCGCAGCCATCCGGTTGAACCAGGGCATCCTGTGAAAGAAGCAAGAGATATGGGGGCGATCGCCAGCCGACATGACGCAACCACCGCAGGGACAGGACACTCCATTTCTAGATCAGATCAGAAAGCTGGTTCAGGATACGCTGCTGAGCTGGGGGTTGCCTGGAGCTGGCGTAGGATTAAGCTTGCATTTTGGGCTGAGTGGGCAATGGGGTGAGGCGATCGCGGCTCTTATCGGAACTGCCCTCCTCACCTTTGTGATCAAGGTGTTTACTAAGCTCGATCCACGCCTGGATGCCCTAGCTGCCTGGAGCGTTCATCAGCTGGAACAGGGGAGCCTACAGCTGTGGTGGCATCTAACTGGACAGTTTCAAGGCAGATACTACCAGGCTTTAATTTATCAATTGCGCGATTTTCGAGTGCAGGGCTTGAAAACCAAAGGCCCTTTCGCTCTGGATTTGCAAAAAGTTTTTGTGCCCTTACGAGTGGCTCCTGAAAGTGCCGATCGCGTTCCTTCTGCCCTGATTCCTGCCAAGGATAGCGGTAGCCTCAGCATTTGGAATTTTTTGGCAGAACTTTCTCGGCAGCCTAGCTTTCGACGGATGGTGATTTTGGGCCCGCCCGGTTCTGGCAAAAGCACATTGCTAGAGCATCTGACGCTAACCTATGCCCAAAATCTTCAGCGACACTCTCCCCGCCTGGTGCCTGTGCTGCTGTATTTGCGGGATGTGCAGGCTGCGATCGCCGTTGATCCTCCTCCTACTCTGGCTGCTCTCATCGATCAACAGGAGCTAATTTGCGATCTGCCGCGATCGCCCGACTGGTTTGAAACACGGTTGCAACAAGGCAAATGTCTGGTAATGCTAGACGGATTGGACGAAGTAGCAGATCTAAGCCGACGACAGCAGATTAGCCAGTGGTGCGATCGCCAAATTCAGCGCTATCCTGCAACGGCCTTTATTTTGACGTCGCGTCCCTTTGGCTATCGTTCGGCTCCGCTGGCGCAGGTTGGGACGGTTCTGGAGGTGCAGCCGTTTGACCTGAAGCAGATGCAGCAGTTTATTCACAACTGGTATTTGCAAAACGAAATCATGCGGCACTTGGGCAACGATGATGCCGGTGTGCGAGCTGAGGCAAAACGACAGGCGGATGATCTGATCCAGCGAATTCACAATAATCCGGCAACTGCGGCCATGGCGCTGAACCCGCTGCTGCTGACGATGATTGCGACAGTGCATTGCTACCGGGGGGCGCTGCCGGGTCGCAGAGTCGAGCTATATGCCGAAATTTGTGATGTGTTGTTGGGTCGCAGGCAAGAAGCTAAAGGCATTGCGGATCCGTTAACGGCTACCCAAAAGCGATCGGTACTGCAAGTGCTGGCGCTGAACCGGATGCGCAAGCAGGCTCGTAGCTTCACGCTATTGCAAGGCAGTTTGCTGATTCAGAAGCAGTTGGTGGCAGTGGCAGGCACAGAGATGGCACCCGAAGAGTTTCTGAGGCAGGTGGAAAATGTCAGTGGTTTGCTGGTCGAGAAGGAGTCTGGCGAATACGAGTTTGCCCACAAGAGCTTTCAGGAGTATCTGGCATCGGTTCAGGTGAAAGAACTGGGTCAAGAGCTATTGCTGGCGCGCCATATTGGAGATGCCTGGTGGGAAGAAGCCATTCGTTTATATGCCGCTCAGAGTGATGCTAGCTATTTAATTTGGACAGCGTTGCAAAAGGGCACAGTAGAGTCTTTAGCGCTAGCCTACGATTGCTTGGAGGAAGGGTTAAGCGTTGAAGATGGCAGAGTACGGCGAGAGCTGGAAGACGCGTTAGGCAAAGGGTTAGCATCCTGCGATCCGGCGATTTTTCAACTGGCGGTAGAAGTGAAGCTACAGCGACGGCTCAAGCTGCTGCTGCGAATAGACGATCGCAGAGAAATTGACTTGAGCTACATTACCCAGGCTGAATACCAGTTCTTCGTAGATGAGCAGCGCTCGTTGCCGGGGAAGCGCCCCTCTGATCCTGAAATCAAGTATCCGTTGGGGCTGGGGATGGACAATCTACCCATTGCAGCGGTGCAGTCTGATGATGCTCAAGCGTTTTGTGACTGGCTGACACAGCGGAGCAGCCATCTTGGAGATCTGTATCTAGAACGAGGATCGTCAGTGTTTATTGGCAAATTCCGCTTTCGCTTGCCAACGCCGAGCGAGGCTGAGGCATATCCAGTTCTAGGACAATCGATTGCCTGCTGGTGCTGGGAGGCTGAAAAACCTCGGGCTAGTCAAGCACCCCCAGAGCAGAGGGGGGACGAAAAAGGAATTCGAATTGTCCGAGAACAGCTAAAGTCTTAACATAGGTCATCTCTGATCAGCTTCAGGAAAGATAACTATTCTCAATGGCGTAGCGCAATGGCGCAAAGGACAGCAGGTAGCGGTTGTCAATTGGTTGAAAACGGAGCAGCCTAGTATCTCGGCTAAAACATTCGTTGGGCTACAGCTATGTTTGCGTACGAAGGTTATAGGTCAACCCTGCATCCTAATATCCCCCTGAAGGGCATCCTTATCCATCTTGATGCTGCACAAGACCCTATTAATTTTGCTTATCGTTCTTCAGAAATTCTGTGATAACTATTGGATTCCCCTAAGGTAGATCCTTAATGTACTATAAAGACTAATCTCAATAGATAAGCCCTTTCGTATAGACATATATCTATCGTTGTGCTTGGCTGCGGCTATCTTTTGAAACCTGGCTCGTTCTGTAAACGCTGAACTGTTAGACGCTGAAGGATGGTATCGATGACCCAGTTTTTGGTTCAAACTGCATGGTTCATCCCCTGTTATCCGCTGGTAGGAATGGTGCTATCGATCGCCTGGTTTCCAGCGATCACCCGACGCACCGGCCCTCGCCCTGCGGGCTATGTCAATGCAATCACGACTTTTGTGGCGCTATTGCATGGGGTGTTGGCGCTATTTGGGAGCCTGAATCAGCCACCGCAATATTTATCGGTGAGCTGGCTACAGGTGGCAGGACTAGATTTAAGTATTCCCGTTGAAATTTCGGCTTTGACGATCGGCGCAACTGTATTGGTCAACGGTCTGAATTTTCTGGCTCAAATCTATGCGATCGGCTACATGGAAATGGATTGGGGTTGGGCACGGTTCTTTGCCATGCTGGCTCTATTTGAGGCAGGCATGTGCGCCTTGGTGCTGTCTAACTCACTGTTCATCAGCTACATCATTCTGGAAATTTTGACGCTGGGAACCTATATGCTGATTGGCATTTGGTTCAATCAGTCGCTGGTGGTCACAGGGGCGCGCGATGCGTTCCTAACCAAGCGAATTGGGGATTTATTTTTGCTGATGGGCGTGTTGGCCATTTACCCCTTGGCTGGAACCTGGGACTATAGCGAACTGGCAGCCTGGGCCGAGACTGCAAACCTTGATCCCAGGCTGGCGGCTTTAGTGGGATTAGGCTTGTTAGCAGGGCCGATGGGCAAATGCGCCCAGTTCCCGCTACATCTTTGGCTAGACGAAGCGATGGAAGGTCCGCTACCCAGCACCATTCTGCGGAATTCAGTAGTGGTAGCCACTGGAGCCTGGGTTTTGGTGAAGCTGGAGCCGGTGCTGTCCTTGTCTCCCGTAGTGATGAACACGGCCATTGTCATTGGAACCCTGACGGCGATTGGCGGCACGCTGATTGCGATTGCCCAGGTGGATGTGAAGCGATCGCTCTCCTATCTCGTCAGTGCCTATATGGGCCTGGTATTCATTGCTGTGGGCACTCAGCAAACGGAAGCTGCACTGCTGCTGGTGCTAACTCATGCGATCGCTATGGCGGCGCTGGTGGCTAGCACGGGTTCCATTGTTCTCAATACGATTACGCAAGATTTGACGCAGTTGGGCGGCTTATGGTCACGTAGACCGATTACTGGACTGTCATTTATCGCTGGCGCAATTGGGTTAATGGCGCTGCCTCCCTTCGGGACGTTTTGGGCAATGCTGAAGCTGGCAGATGGGCTGTGGGAAACGCGCCCCCTGCTAGTGGGACTGCTGCTGCTGATCAATTGCTTAGCCGCATTTAGCCTGACTCGCACCTTCGGACGGATTTTTGCTGGACAGCCGCACGCTATGGCGGTGCGATCGCCCGAAAATTTGTGGGCAGTAACGTTGCCGATGACGATACTGGCAGGCTTTACGTTGCATGTGCCCATGATTTTGCAAAGTCTACACCTCCTACCTGCCTGGGCAACCTTGAACTGGGATCTGGCTTTGCTACTGACCTGGTCTAGCCTGTTTGGACTCAGTCTAGGCGGCATCCTCTACGTCGGCAACTTTACAACCAAGCCGATTCGGTTGCCCTGGAAAGCATTGCAAAACCTGCTGGCATATGACTTTTATACACCTACCCTTTACCGCTCTAGCGTGGTTGGTAGTGTCGATATTTTGTCCCGGATTACAGATTGGGTCGATCGCTACGTTGTAGATGGCTTGGTGAACTTGGTGGGAATCTCTTCGCTGTTTAGTGGGGAAGCCCTGAAGTATGGCAACTCTGGACAAAGCCAATCCTACGTGTTGACGATCGTGCTTGGAGTCGCGATTACCGCATTCTGGGTGAGCTGGTCGTTCCTAAAGCATCTCTCCATCACCAGTCAGATTATTTCCTTAGCTACAGGCAGTTAATCCCCTCATCCTCATATCCCTCCTATGCTCAGTACTCTAATTTGGCTTCCAATTGCGGGTGCGGCCCTCGTCGCTTGCCTACCCAGAAACCTCTCGACTCAACAAATCCGGGCCGGTGCAACCTGGCTAGCGGGTGGCATTTTACTCTGGACGATTTGGCTATTGACCCAGTTTGATATTCACAATCCTGCCCTGCAGTTTCGGGAATACCTCCCTTGGATTGAGACGCTGGGGCTGAACTATGAGCTGGGTGTAGACGGGCTCTCGATCGTCATGCTGGCACTCAACAGCTTTTTGACCTGGATCTCTTTGTTGAGCAGCAGCGAAACCACCGATCGCCCCCGTCTGTTTTACTCCCTGATTTTGTTGGTGAGCGGCGGGGTGGCAGGGGCATTTTTAGCCCAGAATCTGCTGCTCTTCTTCTTCTTCTATGAGCTGGAGCTGGTTCCCTTTTATTTGCTGATTTCCATTTGGGGCAGCGAAAAGAAGGGCTATGCTGCCATCAAGTTTTTGATTTACACAGCAACTTCGGGCATTTTAATTCTGGCTGGATTCCTGGGCTTGGTGTGGCTAACGGGAGCCTCTAGTTTTTCCTATCAATCGGTTTTAGGGCAAACCTTGCCGATGGGCTTACAGCTCATTTTGTTGGGCTTGTTGGTGGCTGGATTTGGTATCAAGATTCCCCTGGTGCCGTTTCATACCTGGTTGCCCGATACCTATGTGGCCGCTTCTACGCCGATCGTCATCCTCTTGGGAGGAGTGTTGGCAAAGCTAGGCACCTATGGCATCTTCCGGTTTGGGCTGGGCTTGTTCCCGGAAGCTTGGTCAGTTGTATCTCC
>DATNOY010000020.1:0-4584 GCA_036703495.1 Coleofasciculaceae cyanobacterium | reverse complement strand
CTTAATCAGCAAGACGACCGCTCGTCGCCAGCTAGTGATGTTGAGCGGTTCATACGAAGCGTTAAGAACCAGAACCTTGCCCATCGATTATTTGAATTTAGAAGAAAGGTTTCACAGATAGTAACATAGTTGGCACTTGGTCTGGGAGGGATCAAGGTGGTGTTACTGAAGAGGAGACTGAGGATGTTGAGTTGGGATTTGACCCCAAGTTTGTCTGCGATGCAGCGAGAGCGGGCTTGGGTAGAGATTAATCTAGGGGCACTAGCGCACAATGTTGGGCAGATCAAACAGCTGCTGTCGTCTCAAACGCAGCTGATGGCAGTGGTCAAAGCCGATGCCTATGGGCATGGAGCTGTCACCATCGCTCAAACGGCCTTGCAGGCTGGCGCAGATTGGCTGGGCGTTGCGACCATTCCAGAAGGAATTGAACTCCGGGAAGCTGGAATCACGGCTCCGATTCTGCTATTGGGAGCCACGAATACGCCAGAACAGGTGCGCGCGATCGCCCAGTGGCAGCTCCAGCCGACGCTATGTACGCCCAAGCAAGCCTTAGTTTTCTCAGAAACCTTGGCAGCGCCCCTGCCGGTTCATCTCAAAATTGATACGGGCATGTCTCGGTTGGGCATGCCTTGGCAAGCGGCGGCGGAATTTGTCCAGCTGGTCGGTCGGTTGCCTCATCTCAGCATTGCCAGCATTTACTCTCACCTGGCCACTGCCGACAGTGAGGATCCGACGATCATGCAGCTCCAGCATCAGCGGTTTGAAGCGGCGATCACTCAACTCAAAGCGCTGGGGATCACGCCCCCTCGGCTGCATTTTGCCAACTCTGCCGCCACCTTAGTCGATGCCAGCCTGCATTATGACTTGGTGCGCACGGGTCTGGCAATCTACGGCTTGTATCCGGCTCCTCATTTGCAAAACACCGTAGATCTGAAGCCTGTCATGCAGGTGAAGGCCCGGGTGACTCAGGTGAAGACAATTCAGGCAGGGACGGGCGTCAGCTACGGCTACAAATATGTGGCAGAGCGAGAAATTCTGGTGGCTGTGGTCGGCATTGGCTATGCCGATGGCATTCATCGCAACCTCTCTAACCAAATGACGGTTTTGGTCAGGGGGCAGCGCGTTCCGCAAATCGGGGCCGTGACGATGGATCAGTTAATGCTGGATGTGAGCGCCATCCCCGATCTACAGGAGGGTGAAGTCGTGACTCTGCTGGGGCAAGATGGCGACGACCACATCTCCGCCGATGACTGGGCTACGATGCTGGACACCATTTCCTGGGAAATTTTGTGCAGTTTCAAGCATCGATTGCCGCGAGTGGCCGTGGGTAATTCGGCAGGATTGCCGCACCAGGTCTTGCGTTGAGCGCTAGGCGATCGCTCAGCTTGTGAAGCAGACCCAATCGATTCCGGCAGAATTTTTACAATTTTCTTTACAAATCTGCTTCACAACTGGGTGACGTGTTTTTCAAGATCTGTTATATTGGTTAAGCCTTAACAGCTGGAGAGATGGCTGAGTGGTCGAAAGCGGCAGATTGCTAATCTGTTGTACGATTTAGGTCGTACCGAGGGTTCGAATCCCTCTCTCTCCGTCAGATTAACCTACAGCAATTTTCAATTGCCTTAGCCACAGTTATTTTTGAGAAGCTGCGCTCCGCGCGCTTCTCAAAAATAACTGTGGCTAAGGCGCAAAGCGCTGTAATTTACCTCAAGGTTCTGTGCGGCTACGCGGCGGCTGGGCCAGCAGAAAGCGAGCTTCAGCAGCGCGATCGCCTGCTCCATACTGATCGACAATTTCTTGCAAGTACTCAGGCTTGCCACTCATGGCATATCGGGAGAACAGCAAGTCATCAATGTATTGGCTGTGGGGGAACTGCTGTTTTAGGGCAGCAATGGTGCTATCCAGATAGCCCAGATAATCTTGCTCTAGCTGCTGGTATTGCGCTTGCCTGGCGCTATAGTCTACCTCACCGCTGGAACTAGGGGCAGCTAGAGAAGTCTGCATACCGGCTAAGGGATGAATGCGGAACGTTTCACCCAGCGGATGATCTTCCCATTGCCATAGAGCGGTTGAGGCTGCCATATAGAGGGCTTTTTCGCGCAGCGGTGCCGGGTGGGCATCGTCAATTAGCGGCTGGAATAAACTCAGGGCGATCGCATTTTGGCTAGATTGCTGATAGCTCGATCGCACTGCCTCGGCTCCCCGTTCGGACACATTACAAATCCAGTAATACTGGCAATAGTCATCGCTCCAGTCTCCGGTTGGCAGCAGAAAATGGCGATCTTCTGTCCAAAGGTCTAAATAGCCGTTTTTCCATCCGCCTGCCCCGGCCCAGTCTGCGGCAATTTGGTAGCGGGCTGCTGGCGTGTTTTGGGCTTGCAGCTGCTGGAGATGCTGCCAGCGCTGGCGTTGTTCTGTCAGCATAGACTGCATTTGCTGCTGCAGCGCGGCTGGATCGGTCGCGTTCCACCAGTAAATCTTGGTGTAGTAGCTGCCTAGAACCGATTTGGGCAGAGTGGTCAAATCTAACCCTTCGCTAACCTGCAGGGCTTGGGCATAGCGCTGGTCGCGGGCATAGTGAACCGCCAAAGCATATTGAAACAGGGGCGCGATCGCACTGGTTGCGTGCGCCTTGAGCCAAGCTTCCAGCTGTGCTGAGGAGAGACCGACATCCAGCAGCGATCGCACATGTCCCCAGGCGAGGTAGCTAGCATCGTCGTCGCCTATGGAGTCCGTCATCAGCTTCACCCACAAGTCCAGCGCTGCCATCACCTGGTGATTATCCTGGTAGGCGCGGGCCAGAAAGTAGGTCGCGTCATCGGCTCCAGGATGGCTGGCGTAGCGCTTCAGCCAATCTTGCCAGGCGGCAATTCGCTGAGCTGGGGTTTTGCGGGCATTTTGCTGTTGAATGATTGGGCTACGGGGGGAGCCGCCAAAGTAAGAGCGTCCTGTCAAATTGCCATATTCTCGGGCGGCCTGGACAAATTGCGACTGGGGATATTTTTCGGCCATGCCCAACAGCAAATAATAGGCATGAGTGGCGCGATCGAGGCTACGGGCATCTGAAAAACGACCCTCATAGCTGACGATCCGGGTTAACGGATACAGCGGCTTTAAGTCACCATTCAAGATAGTTTCCAGCAGGGCGCTGGCTTTGGGATCGCCGTGCCGATCGAGTTCAGCAATTGCCCAGAGGCGATCGGCTGCCTGCGGATCAGCCATCAAGTCTTGCAAGACTGCTTTGCCGGCTGCTGAAACAGCACCGGCTTTGGCTTGTCCCAATCGAGTCACCAATAGGTATTGCTGCACCTCAGGTAACTGATTGCGGTAATAGGTGATGGCTTGCTGGCGCTGGACCTCGGTGAGCTGGGTTAACTTCTCCAGCTGATCCCATTCAGGAACCGGCGGAGCAGGCTGTGGATCAGCGGGCGATGGTCGGCTAGGATAAACGGCCTCATAGCCCAGCAATTCCGACAAAAACGCCAAATTGAACTGTTCGTAGTAGTCGGGTGAGGTTTCCGGCTCCAAGTTTTGACGAGCAATGCGGATCAGGCGATCGCGCGTTGCCGCATCTTCTAGCCCAAACTCCTGCTTCCAATTGGCAGGTTGACTCGGATCAGCACTATAGGGCGTCAGCAGCTCCGATTGGCTAACCGTCACCAAGTAGAAATTGCCTGTCGTGTGGCGCTGGAGCTGTTGCTCTAGCCAAAGTGTGGTGTAGGGCCGCCCCAGGCTACGAATTCCCAACAGGCCGTAGGCTTGCCGAGTTGGATCAGCCGAGCTGGCATAGTAAGCCAGCAGAGGGTAAGACTTAGCCCCATACTGTTGCCAAACTGGATGCTGAAGCTTGCTATCTCCCCACTTCAGGATCATGATGTCCTGCTGGATGGCTTGCCGCATTGGCTGCCAGGCGGGATCAAACCGGAGGCGATCGCGGGTCTCTTCATCGATCGTTAAACTCACCAGTTTCTCAGGCAGAGCTGCTGGATCGACCTGATCGGCTTGTCGGATCGCCTCTTCGGGGGTGGGCAGGGGCGGTAGCGATTGCCCCCATAGTGGTAACCCGACGGTCAACAAAGCCAATCCACCCAGGGCAATGAACCCCATTCTGAAGGGTTTGATCCGAGCCATATTCGTCCTTAAAGTTGCTGCGATCTCCATCTTTAGTATTCATCCATCCGTCCCCAAGCATCAGGAAAAAATTGGGTTAGGAGAAAGTTCTTTAGAAGAAGGGCGATCGCTCAATTTAAGGGTAGATAATTTGAAGTTTGATTTTAGTAAGCATAAATTCTTATCGAAATCCTCCAAAAGGAGCAGCCTCACCTGGTGACGCCCAAAGGGCTTGCAGAAGAGGCTGGAGACGCAGTTAGGAGGTATCTTGCTCTCCAAAATAGCGGTAGAAACTCGATTCCGCTGCGGTCTTAACAAGTTCTTAAGCTAATCGCCGAATATCGAAGATTTCTTAATATATTTCGCCGTTTTCTATGCATTTGGATAGATGAATAATATAGGGTTTGTCCCAGAAATAATGGGTATTGCCCGATTCCCATTCCCTACCTCATTCCTTCCTTTAAAAGGGCTAAT
>DATNOY010000019.1:0-4102 GCA_036703495.1 Coleofasciculaceae cyanobacterium | reverse complement strand
AATGTAGGCATGAGCTTTACGGATCAAAATATCCCACATGAAGTCGAAGCGAGACTGCCCAGGGGTGCCATACAGATGCAGGGCCATGTCTGGGCCAAATTGCAGCCGCCCGAAATCGAAGGCAACCGTCGTTCTTTTTTTCAACAAAGCAGTCTCGTCCGTCGCCCGGCGATCGGTGTCTACCACTTCAATCTCACTTACGGACCGGATAAACGTGGATTTTCCTGCTCCCACGGTTCCGGTCACCACCAGACGCATGATTTCCATAGTGATTTGTGATATTGTCCTTTGTCCTTTGTCCTTCGTAACTATTTGTCAAGCAACGGCAAAGGACAATTCCCGAAAAAGATTAATCTTTGTATGAAGCTTGCAAGAACTTACATCAAAACTAGCTTCAGTTCAGAGAGCGCTCGCTTGATCTCCAAGAGCAGCAGCCCTTGTTTGGCATTTTGGCTAGCCAACACCAGAAAAACTGCATCCTCGCCGCAGCTGGTCAACACACCATAGCCTTGATTCCCCTCTACGTAGATGCGATCGATGTTGCCGCGAGCCAATTCATTACCAATCCGTTCGCCCAAGGACAGCATGGCAGCAGACATCGCCGAAACCCGCTCTTCATCCATCATCCCGGGCAAACTGGTTGCCAAAGGCAAACCATCCGGTGTGACAACGGCTGCACCCTGCACATCGCTGGTAGAAGTGACAAAGTTTTGCAGAATGCTGCTCAGTTTTTCAGTACTAATTCCCATGATGATGACCTCAAATAATTTCAACTGAAACTTGTGAAACTTGAAAAAATCAAAGCTAGAATGCCCAGGATTTAACCTTTTGCTTGAGCGGTTGATCGGGTGGCTGAAGCCATAACAAGCCGATCAATCGACCTGAGCAATCAATCACTACAGGCTGCCCGCACCCGACGCAATCAAACGTTTAAATAAGCCCTCTGTCCAGCCTGTTTCTTTCAAAACTGCGGTGGAAGAAACTTCAATGTAGGCTTGCTCAATAAATGCCAAATCAATCATGCAAATTTTGCCTAAAGCGTCCCGCAAAGACTCATCTTTGCCATCTTTTTGAAGGCGCTTACCCACCTCATAAACAACCGTTGCCATGGCTGGAACAACATGTTGCGGGCCAATGCCCAACCGCACGTGAATCAAACCAATTTTCCAGCGGCAATCTGCATAGGAATTGCCCCAGTTATCAATCCCGACAAACATTTCGTGGAACCAGTCAATAAAGGTGGCATGTAAGCGATGAATCCGACCTTCTGATGCGTTCAAAATGGCACTCATCTCGGCATCGCGACCGAGATAGGCATAGAAATAATCTGCCATGTCCGGGGCAATTGCTAAACCCCAGGCTTCATAGGCTTGCAGCAGTGCTCTATCTTCTGCTGTAAAGCTCATGCGATCGATCATCTTATTCATGAAAGTATGGGGCTCTAATGCCATATTGATCTCCTGAGTCTGATTGCAAGAATTCATCAGTGTTGGGACATGCTGGTTAAGCATTTATCTGATGGTTACGTTCTAACAACTGCTGAATTCAGGTAGCAGGGGATGAACACGGACTTTTCTATGGAAGGCTTGCAAGTAGAGCCATTTCTATTGAGAGTCTAAATGCCATCAAAAAAAGTATTGATTTGATTGAGAAAATAGCTAATTTTTTGGACAGGCTTGTTTACCCAAATACATGTGGGCTTAGGTAGCTTGTTGAATTAGAGTAAATTTATGTGAAGCCAATCAATTCATTCTATTTTTTAGGCTAAAGGCAAATCACCCTGATGCTATATGCCCAGGTTTTTAGCAATAACTCAGTTGTTTATGGCTTCAGCGATCCCCTGAGTTGTTTATCTGTTAAAAAATATGAACTAATAAAAACTTAATACTTCAATTTAATTCACAGGGTCAAAGCGTTAAATGCAGTTGAACGATCCAGATTTCTAGCAGAGCGATCGCGGCAAGCCCATTTTTAACTGAAACTTCTCCGCTAATCGGCTCAGCAAATCGGTAAATTTACGGCTTTGAGCAAAATATTTCTTAATAGTTTGGCAGTTTTGGGGCAGTCTTCAGTCGCTCATCCGAAAAACTCAGCTAATCCAACAAACTCAGCTGGACAAAATCGCTGGTTTTGGCAGACTTTTTGGGGGTGGAACGGCGCGATCGGGGCTGAATCTCCACATGGGCTGTAAACCAGGTGCGGAGAGCATAGGACTGCTGCAGATCCAGGCTGGCTAAATCCAGCGGCAGGGGAAAAAGTTCGAGATTCGGCAGGGCAGCCCAGCTCACGTCGCTAGGCAGGCGATCGGCTGCAAAGGGCGTCAGATCGGCGGGCAGATCGGCCAGATGGGGAATGACATTTTTCTGGTGTAAAAACTGCTGGCGTTGGCGTTCCAACTGCTTGACTCGCCGCTGACGAGCCGCTTTGTAGTCGAGGATGGCTGGCGTATAGCCCGCTGGTGGCAAACCTAACTGCTGAGGTGGCAGGTGGGACACTTCTGGAACCCATTGCTTAATGAATACCCCCTCTGGATCGCAGCGATCGACTGCGACTTGTCCAGGGTTGTAAATCCGCGTCCAGGTTTTGTCTACGCAGTGGGTCACACCCGACTGCATGGCCCACTGATAATGATCGATGGGGCAATCGCCATCGATTAAATGCCGCATAAAATGCAGCGCCCCATAGCGCCAGTCTATGCCTAAAAGATTGCTGAGGAAACTGGCATAGAGCGCCCGCACCCGGAAATTGAGCTGCTTCCAGCCGCCTGTGGCTTGCAGACAGCGAGCCGCTGCATCAACAATCGGAAAGCCTGTCTGCCCCTGCTGCCAGGCGTGGTAGAGGGCTTCATCAAATTCCCAGCCTTCTTCGTCAAAGATGGTGTAGAGCGATCGCAACTCTAACTGCGGCAGGTAGCGAAATCGTTGGGCAAAGCCACTGCCCCAGCGCAATCGTGAGATTAGCTGTTGGCGGCTGCGCTGCACTTTGAAGCTACTGGAGGTTTTGAGTTGCTGTGCCGTCTGGTAGCACTCACGGGTTGAGATCACCCCAAATTTGATATGAGGACTTAACCCCGTTGTGGCTTCTGCTCCTGGATAAGATAACTGCCAGTAGTAGCGATCAACCTTTTCCTGCAAAAAGTCTTGCAAAATTTGGCGGGCCGCTGCTGTGCCTGCCGGGGGCAGGGGTTTGCGATCGGGTAGCAATCCCAGATCCGTGAGCGATGGCAGTGGCTCGCTCGAGACTTCCGGTGGCACTTGCAGGCGAGCGGGGGTTGGGATCTGCTCCTGCTGCATTTCAGCGAACCAAAAGTCTCGATAGTCGGGATAAGTCAGCAGCTGGGGCGTACTGGCTGCCGGTTCAAACCAACGGATTTTCATGTGCTGATCGGCCAAAGCTCGGTTCAGCCGGGCATCCCGCACCCGACCATAGATCCGCTCATAGTCAACGTAAGCGTAAATGCCCTCAGCCTGGGTTTCGCAGACTAACTGCGGCAGCACCTCTACCGGATCGCCATAGCGCCAGATCAACCTGCCCCCGCGCGATCGCAGATCCTGATCCAAACTGGCTAAACAGTCCAGCATAAAGGCAACACGGGCGGGAGCCGTTTCTGGATGATGCAGCAAGGCGCGATCGAAGATGAAAACTGGAATGACGGCTCCCCGCAAAGCCGCCCGATACAGCGGCGCATGATCGGCAATCCGCAAGTCTCGTCGAAACCAGACGATCGTGCGATTCATAAGCAGCCTCAGGACTCCAAGCTTTCATTAACTATTGTAACGAAGCTAGGCAAACCCAGGTTGGAGCTAGAGCCATTGCCACCAAGCCGGTAGCTGTACGGTAAAAAACCTAAAATATGGCATTAAAGACGTCCTTTCGGAGCGCCACCCTTTACCATCAATCTATGTCCTGCATTGATTTAGCTCGCGATCAGGACTGCCTTGATCCCCCGTCCTGCACCAGGCTTTGATGCTTGAGGTTCAGTCGGTATAGTTTCAGTCAACTGTAGAAAAATTATCCCGATTGCCTCAAGCAGTTGAGTTAATCCCATTAAGGAGACGGCTAGATCCATAGCTAATCTGTAGCTAATCTGTAGGACTAGATC
>DATNOY010000018.1:0-2446 GCA_036703495.1 Coleofasciculaceae cyanobacterium | reverse complement strand
AGAACGAAATTCCGAGCAGCAAGCCCAGCCCAGCAATGCCCCAAAACGGTAAAGAAACGGTCTGCCGCTGGGTTTCCATCAGTTTGCTGAAGCCATCGGTGGGGAGTTCAGCTTGTAAGGTTTCCTTGATTTGCTTCTGCTCGGCTGCGGAGACAGACAAGCCAATTTTGCGTCGCAGTTTTTCAATTTTGCGGGCATCGGTGCTGTATTGGGTTAGCTCATCTTCTGCCATCATGATTACGCGATCGTACTGTGCCACCGCTTCACCTCAGTCCTAACTCAGAGTATGTAGAGACTAACAGTATGCCAGAGGCAGGTAGAGCCTGGAAAGGGCGGTGGTTTGGGAGAAGGGCTGGTTCAGATTAGATCACGTCTTTATTTTTGGTACGCACCCGCTGGTAGAGCTCTTCCATGGTTTCAATGAAGGACGCATCTTTGTTCCAGAACGGCGGAAAGTCTCCCTGCTTTTTCACCAGGATGGCTGGGACACTGGGAGTCGCTTCCGGTAAACTTGGCAGGCGTTTATGACCTTGCCAGAATTCTTTGAGGCTCAGAGCCGCCTCTGGAGCGCTAGGGATGGGTTGGGTGTAGTAGGAATCTACGGGAGTAGGCGCTGCCTGTTCAATCGCTAGCTCTGCCGATAGGGCCATGCCCAAAGGCGACTTAGCTAATTCTTGGTGGAGCGCTACCCGAGAGAGTCCGCGTAGCTCAAACAGCAGGAATGGATCGCGATCGAGTTCAGCCGCCACTAGATAATAGACACCGGCAATGTGTTTGCAAGGATTACTATAGTCGGGGCAAGAACAGGAGGTTTTGAAGTCGGCTTTGCTGCGGGGCAGTAGATGCAGCCCCAGGGTGGCAAAACTGGCTTCAATATTGTCGGGAATTTCGTTCAGTAAGAGGCGAGAAATCAGGCTGGCTTTGGAGGCAATTAAAGCGATCGCTGCTGCCCATTTGGCTGGGCTAATGGGCTGAATTTCAATTTCGGTCGTGTAGAGCGGTTCTTTATAAACGCCAAAGTAAGGATTCACCGAACCCCGAACTTTAGCAGTGATGGCTCCATCTTTAATGTCAAAGCTTTTGATCTTATTGCCATTTGCATAAGAACGACCCCGACTCAAGCGACCCTCATCGGTAAACTCTTCCAGGGCTGCAATAAACCTTTTGCCCCACCAGGTTCGGCTAAATTGTGCCATCGAATCGCCCTCCTAGGGTTGAATGGGTTGATGTGAGAAGGGGTGTAGCCTGCGGGAGATCTTTGGAAGATCTTTTTTGCGCAATTCGAGAGCTTGCTTGCTGACGGCTATACTCCCACGGATGCGTGATTTATTTATTCCATGATGGCGTTGCGATTTAAGGCAATCATCTGCTTAAACGCTTCATTGTCTAGCTCAGTTAGCCAAGATTCATCTGACCCAACGATCGAGCCAGCCAGCTTTTTCTTATCTTCGATCATTTGATCGATGCGTTCTTCTAGCGTGCCGATCGCCACAAATTTATGCACAAATACATTTTTCTTTTGCCCAATCCGGAATGCCCGATCGGTAGCCTGATCTTCTACTGCCGGATTCCACCAGCGATCGAAATGAAAGACGTGATTGGCTTTGGTCAGGGTGATGCCTACCCCCCCTGCTTTTAGGGAAAGGATAAATACCGAAGGCTCTGATTCTGGATCTTGAAATTCTGTGATCATGCGTTCGCGCTTGTTGCGATGGGTGCCCCCATGCAGGTAATAGGTGTTGTAATGCAGAGTATGCCGAATGTATTTTTCTAAAGCTTCGCCAATCTCTGTGAATTGCGAGAAGATGAGCATGCTTTCTCCCTCTTCGATCGCTTCTGTAATCATTTCGGTAAGACGGCTGAGTTTGTGCGATCGCTCTGGTGTAAAGTCACTATCATCCTGAAGAAATTGCATCGGATGATTACAAATCTGCTTTAGCTTCATCAGGGTTGCCAGGATCAAGCCTTTGCGCTGAATGCCTTCAGCAGAGGCTAGCTGCTGTTCTACGTCTTTGACGACAGCTTCATAAAGAGAGGCTTGCTCTTTGGTGAGATTGCAGAACAGCTTTTGTTCGACTTTATCGGGCAGGTCTTTAATGATGGATTGATCGGTTTTTACCCGTCGCAGGATCAGCGGTTCCACCAGCTTTTTCAAGGTTGCAGATTTAACTTTGTCGTTGTTTTTCTGAATTGGCACTTCAAACGACTGGCGGAATTGAGCTTCTTTACCCAAATAGCCCGGATTGAGAAAATTGAAGATCGACCACAGATCGAGCAAGCGGTTTTCTACGGGGGTGCCAGTCAGGGCCAGGCGGTGATGCGCCGGAATTTTGGCGATCGCTTTAGTCTGAGCCGCCTTGGGATTTTTGATGTTCTGCGCTTCATCGACCACGAGCCGATGCCAATCCACGCTACCCAACAGCTTTTCGTCTTTACGCGCCAGCGT
>DATNOY010000017.1:0-6686 GCA_036703495.1 Coleofasciculaceae cyanobacterium | reverse complement strand
GAATTTCCTATCTAGGGCGATCTTCAGATTCACATCATGACCATCACGAATCAGAAGACTCAGGCATCACAGTTCGTAAAATTAGTTCTAGCGTCGGTATCTGGACGTTAATCACGGTGACTTTGGCTCTGTTTTTTGCCTGTTACCTGGCAGTTCAACTGAGCTTACTGACGACTATTAGATTAGGGGCAATCGTCGGCTTAGTCATCTGGGCAGCCTATTTTTCTATTCTAGTTTGGGTCAGTTCCACGACTGTCGGTTCATTAATTGGGTCTGTAGTAGGAGCCGCAACTTCTGGATTTCAAGCGATTTTGGGAACTGCAACGGCAGCAATTGGCAGCAAAGTAGCCAAACAACAGATGGTGTCAACTGCTGAAGCCATGGCGGCCGCTGTCAAACATGAGATTGGGTCAGGAATTGATCCAAGTAGCATTCGAGAATCGATTGAGAGCTACATTCAGGGCCTTCGCTTACCTGGATTTGATTTATCTAAGATCCGGGGAGATTTTGAGCAACTGCTGAATGATCCTGAAATTGAAGCCTTGGCAGGGAGCGATCGCCTGCAAAGTATCGATCGCCAAACCTTTGTAGATTTAATCAGTCGGAGAAGCGATTTTACTCCCGAAGAAGTCAATCGATTTGCTGACCTTTTAGAAGGCGTTTGGCGACAGACCCTGGGGCGCAGGCATAAGCGCGATCAAATGTCGGAACTGGTCGATTATCTCAAGTCGGCTCAACCGGGGCAGCTAAAAGTTGAAGAACTGAATGCTAAGCTAGATCGGCTCTTAGCCGAGCGAAATCAGCAGTCCAATCAGCAGCCAACGGATACCGGCAGCGGTTTACAACCCATGCTCCAATCTGGCGTTAATACGCTGATTGGACTATTAGCAGGACGCACCGATCTTTCAGATTTGAAGATTGAACAAATCCTGGATCGGCTGAAAACAGCTCCCAAAAAGATGGCTGAACAGACCAGTCAGCTTACCCATCAGCTACAGGGTGATCAGGGAGACAGTACCCATAGCCCGATTCGCACAGACGTAGAGAATTACTTGCTCAATACCTACTCCTGGCAAATGAATCGGCAAGCGATCGCCAAAGATTTTCGCAATGTGCTGTACGATGTAGCTGCCGATCCCAATGCCGTAATTGAGCAGCTATCTTTAATGAATCGATCGTACTTTAGTGACATCTTGCGATCGCGGGGTGTATTCACCCAAGACAAGATTCAAGAAGTAGTTGGAGAACTGGAAGCAGTTCGGCTGGAAGTATTGTCGGAAGCACGGGCAGCTAAGGAACGTGAGATCGCTTTAGACTTGAGACAACGCCTGGAGAATTACCTGCTCCAGACTCCTAAATCAGAGCTGTACTCTGACCAAGCTCTACCTACCTTCCAAGCCCTACTGGAGGATAAAGAGGCAGACCACGATACCCTAACGGCGCGGCTATCGGCTTACAACCGCGAGGGGCTACGGCAAATTCTGCTAAGACGTCCTGACTTGACTCCCGACGAAGCCGAAAACCTGTTGAACGGGCTTGATTCAACCCGCGATCGCGTACTGTTTGAATCTCAATCGCTGAATGAACAAGCTAAACAGCGTTTAGTTCACACCCAGCAGAAACTTGAAGATTACCTCCGCAATACTGGCAAAGCAGAGCTGAATCCTGAAGGCATTAAGCGCGATTTGCAGCTGTTGATTTCTGATCCGCAGACGGGAGTTTCTGCCTTGCGGAGCCGCGCTTCTCAGTTCGATCGCGAAACCATCGTAAAACTGCTGAGTCAGCGGCAGGACATGACTGAGGCAGAAGCTAATCAGATCCTCGACCAGGTGGAATCCAATTGGTACGGTTTGCTAAACTCGCCCCATGCCGTTGTCGATACCGTTAAAGATAAAGCAGATCAAACGCTGAGTTCTCTCGCAGAGTATCTCCGCCGCACCAATCTTGAAGAACTCGATCCAGATGGCATTCAGCGGGATTTAAGCAGGCTTTTAGAAGACCCCAAGAGCGGAACCTTAGCGCTTAGACAACGCCTTGCAAAGGTCGATCGCCATACGCTTGTGAAACTCCTGAGTCAGCGGCAGGACTTGTCTGAAGAACAAGTTAACCAGACCATCGATCAAGTGCAGGAAGCCATTCGTAAGATTGTCCGATCGCCACGTCGCTTGGCATTGCGGACTCAGCAACAGGTGATGGATTTTGAATCCACCGTTGAAGATTACCTCCGCAATACAGATAAGGATGAGCTGAATCCAGAAGGGATTAAACGGGACTTACGCCTGCTTGTCCAATCGCCTCAGGTGGGGTTACAAAATGTTGGCGATCGCTTATCCCGGTTTGACCGGAACACCCTGGTTGCCCTGCTGTCACAGCGCAAGGATATGACCCCTGAAGAAGCCGAGCGGATTGTGTCTCAAATTGAATCCGTTCGCGATCAAATCTTGGATCAAGCGCGACAAATTCAGCATCGTATTCAGGAAATTATCGATCGCATCTTTGGGCGCATTCGAGACTATCTCAATTCTCTCAATCGCCCTGAACTGAATTACGAAGGAGTTTCTCAGGATATTCGGACCCTGTTTGACGATCCTCAAGCCGGATTTGAAGCCCTACGTACTCGCTTAAGCCATTTCGATCGCCAAACGCTGGTGGCTTTGATCAGCTCTCGTAAAGATATTTCTGAGGCAGATGCGAATCGCATCATTGATCAAATTGAGTCGGCTCGTACAGGCGTGTTGCAACAAGCTGAGCGTATTCAAAACGAGGCTCAGCGGCGAGTAGAGTCTGTTAAGGCTCAGGCTCAACACCAGATGGAAGAAACTCGCAAAGCCGCAGAAGCTGCAGCTTGGTGGCTATTCATTACAGCATTGATTTCTGCCATTGCCTCAGCCGGAGCAGGGGCGATCGCTTCAATCTAGTTCAGTTGATTAACGGCGATTAAACTAGGGAAAACCTATTATCTGGGGGTTGGCAGTGCTAACCCCCTATTTAATGGAAACAAAAGTCTGCTAAATTGCGGAACCAAGACTCTTAACTAAGAAGTCACTATCTAGAAATTGTCCTAATTGATTTATGCCCCCTAGCATCCTTAAAATATAAAAGAAAAATTCATCATTCTGGCGCGTTAAATTGAGAAAGAAACATACCAATGCTCTACTGTTAGGGCTATTAAATTCATTGGCTGACTTTGATGGACAAATCTCTGCAGCATCACTAAACACCCTTAATGAACTACAGCAGCGTTCTGATCCACTTCCACCCCTTTACAAAGATGTTTTTGGATTACTTCCTTCCGCAACCTGCGCTGATTTAGTGCACCACATCAACTCTTTGTCTCAGGAGCAATTGGCTGTTGCTAGTTATGCATTTCAAATCTTTCGTTCTTACGAGCAGATGTTGAAAATTGATACCACAGAAATGGCACCCGAACAGAGAGCAGCTTGCGAATCGCAAATGGAGCGGATTCGGAGCTTAGTAGACCGAGCTAAATCCGCCATGACTGAAGCAATGTAGCATCTTTCACTCATGCCAGCTATGGAGGCTAATGCTAAAGCAACACTGTACCTTAGGCAGCTGGAGTTGCTAGTCAGGAACGTCCTCGATCATGATGATATTTCCCATTGAAGAATTGCTATCTCTCGTAGCTGAACCCGAAGGAGACGAGGCCCGGACATTAGTGCGCGACTTCCGTACTTTAATGCATTTCAATCAGGTGACTGCCGCCCATGTCCGAGAGCTGTATCATGCTTTAGGTCATTGGAGTCACAACGCTTGGCTTTCTCGTCAATGGAATCGATCCATTCTCTGCTCAAAGCTACGGTTAAAACTTGTAAATATTTTTGTCCCCAAACACTTGACAGAAAACTGGCTGGATTTTGAGATATTGCCAGATAATGCTCCTCTCCATCAATCTGATCAAACAGCTAATTTTGAAGGGGTAAATCATGATATCAATTGCACTTGCTGTGATGCCCTTAGCGAAAACAACTAGTTAATGTCATTAAGCATTTCAATCTAATAACCGGTTTGTAGCTTTCACCATCGTGCATAAATGGGGGATCTAGGGACAGAGAGGGGTAGAACTCCTACACTACTGCATCCTGTCTTAACTCAGTTGACTTGGCTATGACTATCTCAAAGGCACCTTTAAAAAAATTGAGAGGCGCAATTAGCTACACCCCTCAATCTTTTAACTAAATCAATTCAGAAAAATCTGGTTCAGCTTACCAAAGTGCTCTAACAGGTTGTGTGTTGCTAGTGCTAGAACCTGTAGAGGAGCTTCCTGAACCATAGGTCGAAGTACCGCTGTTGGATCTCGTGGAGCCACCTGTAGTAGAACTTGAGCCAGTTCCAGTAGTGCGTTGCATAGATGAACCACCACTACTCGTACCAGAACCGCTCGTGCCAGAGCCGCTACCAGAACCGCTTGTACCGGAGCCGCTCGTGCCAGAGCCGCTTGTGCCAGAACCGCTTGTGCCAGAGCCGTTCATCCCAGAACCGCTGCCACTGGAGTTGCTAGGGCTATACTGCGAGTTACCATCGCTGCTACCGGAGCCGCCTGTTCCACTGCCTTGAGAACCAGAACCACTTGTACCGCTGCTACCGGAACCACCCGAACTGCTGCCCGAACCCCCACTGCTGGAACCGCCAGAACTACCGGAGCCGCCAGAACCGCCGGAACCGCCAGAACCGCCAGAACCACCCGAACCACCGCCTT
The DNA here is from genome assembly GCA_036703495.1 of Coleofasciculaceae cyanobacterium. Classification (GTDB taxonomy): domain Bacteria; phylum Cyanobacteriota; class Cyanobacteriia; order Elainellales; family Elainellaceae; genus Drouetiella. The sequence continues at coordinate 1,969 of DATNOY010000017.1, read as the reverse complement.
GCGCCAACTGCCCATTTCCTAAATCGTTGGTATTAGAGAGCGAGTGAGAATTGCTTAACGCTAAAGCTGGCAAACTCAGAAGTACGCTTGCGCTAACCACTCCAATCAATCCGATCGCCTTGCTAATGGCTTTTTGGGTATTATTCAAATCCATGAGTATCTCCTTTGAGCAATTCTAAAGTAAAAGATGTGTCGAGCACTCGCAAAATGCCTTACTACAAAAACCTTTTAACGGCGGGCAATTTAGCAGTTTTAAGGTTGGCTACGCTGCAAACCTCGGTTCCAATTTCAGTCCCGATTCCAAGTAACCATTCCAAGTAACTTTTTAAGTGCCCACAGAATGCTTAACCGCAGTCAGAGCCTTCTAAATCACTAGCTTTGCAACAACATCAACCGACAGCCTAACTTTAAAGAAATAATAAAGCCTCTATCAAGCGGATAATTGTTTCACAAACTCGAGTCGTATTCGAAGAAACAAAAGGCTTTTTGTATTGGAATAACCAGCATTCTCAAGTCAAAGTTTTAATTCTGGCATCCTCCTATTGAAAGATGCTGACGCAGTATCGATCTTCCCTAAAGCACATTTCAAAACCATAGGTAGATCATTAAATTTTTTCTACGTTTCTCTTTTTTTCAGATTCCCACAGAGGCTTATGAAAAGTGGCACCTTTCATAAGCTATTTAGCGAATCAAAGAGAATTGCTATATACACTTGTTAAATTCGATAGAGGCTTTGCAGAGCAACTCCACAAAACCTCTCTACTCTAGATAAACTCAGCTAAAAGATAGCTAAAAATCAGAACTAGGCCATCCGCTTTTCTTTAGACTTCTCTTCACTAAAGGCTTGCAAGCGAGAACCAACATTGTAGGCATCGGCACCAGGAGACTCATTGGTAGCCGTTCCTTCAATAGAGCCATCAATCTCTCTCCACGCTGTTAAACCACCTTTCAGTTCGGCAACGCGTTCAAATCCAGCCGAACGAAGTGAGTTAGCGCCCGATGCTGTTTCTTCATCCGAAGCACCATAAACATAAATGTCGCGATTGTGGGGGATGCTAGCTTGAGCCAAGCCAGGCAAACTCCCTGCCGGCATATTCATAGCCCCCATGATATGACACTGACTGAACGTAGAATGGTCACGCAAATCCAAAATGGTTAGACCGGGTTCACCCCAATTGAGGCGAGATTTCAGTTCATGAACACTAGCTTGGCTATGAAAACCTGGAGGTGTAGGAGTCAGGTTGGGCAACTTGCCCTTAGCAGCTACCAAGGTATCTTCGATATCTGTCATAGTTTTTTATAACTCCATTACGTCACATGAACTGTAGCGAAATAAATTCCTGTCCATCATCTTGCTGAGGAAGTAGGGATACTCATCCTTATGACTACAATCCTCTATTTGATGTTGATCTATTACTCCGGCAACATTTGAGAAATACCTAGCTTCAAGGGTTTCATTGTGGCGCGAGAAGCGTCCCACAATGAAATCTATTAAATTACTGATTAAATTACTAAGGTAATAAATAAGATCGAACTCAAAAATGCTGACTTTATAGTAGAAATTTAGAAATAGTAGAAACTGAGAAACCGGCTAATCCAAATAGATTACAGAGCGCATATTGAGCAGCGCAATTCTTTTGATTCTAATTAGCTTCTGATTAAGCTAACGTAAAGCGTTTGAGTATTTTTTGCTACAGGTTCTTAACCACTTTTAGAATTTTTACCACCTTTAGCCTTTAGATAGATGGATAAAAGTCTCTAATTCAGTCAGGCTAAGCTTACAGGCTTCAAGGAAGGCTAGCTCTACGAGCACCATATGACCAGCTGTATGACCAGCCGTAGTGATCTAGTGCCGTTTTATCCATTCAGGAATTCCTAGTTTGATATTGAGCAGTCAATAGAAGAAGGGTAGAAAGTGACGCAAGATAAACCAGATTTGGGGGAGCAAGCGCTTAGCAAAGCGGTTGAG
>DATNOY010000016.1:0-2274 GCA_036703495.1 Coleofasciculaceae cyanobacterium | reverse complement strand
ATTAGCAATAGGGGCGCAAGGCCTTGCGCCCCTACAGGGGTATACGATTTTCCCGCAGGTCCCTAACTGCCTGTTGAAGACGCTGATCTTTGCTTGTTCTGATAAAACCGAGAAGCCAGATATCCCAAGCTAGAAAGCAGGGCCGCATCGCTGGTAATCCCCACCACTGCACCCACCCCAGGCAGCAGCTCAACAAAGCTTAGCCCTGTTTTGAGAATGCCAGAGCCGCCCATAGACAACCCCCAAATCGCTAACACTTCCCCCCGCCGAGCGGGTTCCTGGGGGGAGAAGCCATAAATGGCGGCAATCCGGTAGATCATTTCAGCCTGGAGAGCCGCGATCGCACCCAAATCTAGGGCAAACAGCGTCAGCGCCAGCGGCGGAATAAAATTAGTCACTAGCCCGATTCCGGCCGCCTTCCAAGCCGTTTCTGCAATGACTCGCTGAGCCAGCTGCTCGGCAGTTTCTAGCGGGTAGCTTTGGCGGAGTTGCGCCACCTCCCGCTGCACTTTTTCCATATTGACTTGCCCCAAGGCCGCCATTAACCAGCTAATTCCGGGCACTTTAGTAGCAAATTGAATCAACGGATTTTCGGCGATCGGGGTGACAACAGCGCCCACCGTTTCTGTGCCTTGCTCCACAACCTGATGCAATTTGTCGGCAACGGCTTGAACTGCCTTCATGGCGGCAGCAGTGGCTTGATGAATCGGATCAGTATGGGAACTGTTGAAATCTGGGGATGTCATAGTTTGAGTAGGTCTCCATTGGGGCGGGTTTTCAAACGCCTCTGGGGGCGTCGCGCCATTTCTACTCTATGAAACTGGAGGCGGAATCTTCTCTACTTTTAGGTCGCAAGAACCGATCGTTTTATCCCAGATTCCCCGCTACTTATTCCCTATGACTTATTCCCCATGACTTATTCCCCATGACTTGAACGTACTGGAGTTTGGACTCAATCGCGTCGGCTTTTAGAAAAGCCAACGCAGGAAAATGGGTTTGCCGCGAAATGTTCCTATAAAGAGCATTTCGCGGCGTGATCGAGCAAATTAGTCCAAACTTCCGTGAACGTAGCACCGCTACCATTAATCGGAAAGCCGTTAATCGGAGAGCCGTCAGCCGCTGCTCAAACCAGCCTGCAAAATTAGCGACTAAAATTGGAGACGGGCATCTGTCGCATCAACAACGGGACTGAATTCTGTCTTTGTCTTTTGCCAAAAGTCTTTTGCTAAAACGCGATCTGGATAACCATGAATCATCGGTTTACCGTGGCAAGCAAAATTAGATCTGTCCGGAGTTGTGGGTCTCTGGTGGCGATCGCCCTGCTGCTCTCAAGCTGCAACCTCGCTGACAAGACCCCGCCTGCCATCTCAGCAGCACAAACCGTTTCGGCTACACCAGTGCCCAGTGTTGCAACCGTGAGTAACGAGAGGCTGATTCAGGAAAGCTGGCAAGCCTACCGACAGCACTTTATCCAGGGCGACGGTCGAGTGATTGACCGGGAAGCTGGCGATCGCTCCACATCCGAGGGACAAGCATATGCCATGCTGCGATCGGTGCTGATGGATGATCGCGACACCTTTGAGCGGGTTTTAACCTGGGGCGAAAATAACCTGCAACGCAAGCGACCGGACGGGAGCCGCAGCGATCGCCTCTGGCTCTGGAAGTGGGGAAAGGATGATAAGGGCAATTGGGGAGCGATCGATGCAAACTTTGCTAGCGATGGCGACATGGATGCCATTACAGCCCTAATTCTGGCATCGCGACGCTGGAACCGGCCGGACTATTTGGAACTAGCCCGCAATAAGCTGCAAGACCTCTGGACATTGGCCACCCTATCCGGCAATCAGCGCTACTTTTTGCCAGGAGCCAAAGAACTGTTTCAACCCCAGCCGGGACAGGTTTATCTCAATCCTTCATATTTTGCGCCTTATGCGTTTCGGCTGTTTGCGCAAGTTGATCCTAGCCATGATTGGATGGCGTTGGTGGACAGCAGCTACCAAGTGCTGAATCAGTCGGGGCAGCTGTCGGCACTAGGGTTGCCCAGCGATTGGATTGTGGTAGACACCGCTGCTGGCACCTTTCGACCCAGCCAGGATGCCAAGCTGCAAAGCATCTACGGGTTTGATGCCTATCGGGTGTGGTGGCGGGTAGCGCTAGACGCCGCTTTCTTTCAGGAGCCACGAGCCCAGCAATATTTGCAGCAGCACCTACCGCCCTTGCAGGAAAAATGGCGATCGCAAACAGCCATCCCGGCCCAAATTGACTTGAAGGGCA
>DATNOY010000015.1:0-3801 GCA_036703495.1 Coleofasciculaceae cyanobacterium | reverse complement strand
ATCTTTGAGCTTTCTCAGAAGAACGGGTTAACGCGACAACCTCGTGTCCTTGAGTGAGTAATTGAGTCAGCAATGGACGCCCGATCGCCCCTGTTGCTCCTGCAACAAACACTTTCATTGATATACTCCTAACTGATATTCGGTCGTACTCAAGGTCTTTGAGATCATTTATGTCAGTGCAGTCTTAATTTTATTCATGTCGATGTAAACGTCTAAGCGCACAATGTTTTCTTCTCGAACTGTCCACACATGAGCTAAATTGCAACTGAATGGCTTTCCAGTTTGTTTTGCAATCCCAATCGTTTTGCCGATCGCCACAATTTGCTCATCGGCTGAAATGTAATCAGCAATTTCAACCGTTGAATCAATCAGCGGAGCAAAGTTAATGCTAGCCAGTTGATTTACTCGTCATTATGCTGGCTGCTACTCGCTGAGAACAGTCGAGTTTACCAAGTTAGCCTCTAAGTTAAGATTCAGAGCACAATTCGCTTAAGTTGGAGATTAACTTCTAAATTTGACTGGTCTATTGCTTGAGCAGAATAGAAACTGAAACCAGTGAACGGAAAATTATCAAGGATAGAGGCTTCAGTCTCCAACGGCTCCCAATGCTTTCAGTGTGGCGTGCTGAGCATCGCTGAGTCCTTTAATTCCGCGAATGTTCATGTTTTCGTAGAGGCGATCGGCTCGTAAGGTTTTCAGGCATTGCCCGGTTTTCACATCCCACCACTTAATCGTTTCATCGTGACTGCTGCTGACCAGGGTTTGGCTATCGGGATGAAAGTGGATGGAATAGACCGTGCGATCGTGTCCCTTGAAGGTTTTAAGACACTGCCCCTGCTGCACATCCCACAGGCGAATGGTGGCATCAAAACCACCACTTGCTAATGTTTTACCATCAGGACTGAAACTGACGGAACAAACACCACTGTTATCATTTTTGAATACGTGAAGACATTCACCACTCTGTACATCCCAAAGGCGAATGAGTGCATCAAAGCCGCCGCTTGCTAACCAGCGACCGTTGGGACTGAAGTCAACCGCCCACACTCCCCCCGTATGTCCCTCCAATGTTTGCAGGCATTGCCCAGTTTCAACATCCCAGAGCTTGACAAGAAAATCTAGACCACTGCTGGCAAGGATGGGATCAGTCGGACTGAACCCGATCGCCCAGACTCCGCTAGTGTGCCCCTGTAAAATATGGAGACACTTGCCCGTTTTGGCATCCCATAGGCGAACCGTATGATCATCACTGCCGCTGGCTAAAATTTGCTCATGCGTGTAATTCCGATTGGCATCGGTTTTGGCGTTCCATTGGGCGACATATCGAGCATAGCGAACCGTTCTCACGGCAGCCGTATGACCCCGCAAGACGTGAAGGTACTCCCCTGTTGGTAAGCTCCATAGCCGCACTGAAGTGTCATGTCCCCCACTGGCGAGAACTTGACCTGTGTTGTTAAAACTAACTGAGTGTACCCAAGCCGTGTGTCCTTTAAAGGTTTGGAGAATCTGCCCTTGCTGTAGACTCCACACCCGCACTGCGGCATCATGACTGCCACTGGCAACAAGCCGACCATCGGGGCTACATTTAACCGCCCAAACCGAATTGGTATAACCCCGCAAAATTTTCAAGCATTGTCCGGTGAACAAATCCCACAACCGCACAGTTGCATCATCTCCCCCACTGGCGATCTGATCATCGGCACCAAAGCAAACCGACCAAACGCGATCGCTATGACCTTGCAGCACGTTCAAGCACTGCCCATTAAATACATTCCATAACCGTACCGTTTGATCTTCACTGCTGCTTGCCAGGGTTTGACCATCTGGGCTAAAGCTTACAGACCAGACTCGATTGGTGTGTCCTCGCAAGGCTTGCAAACATTGGCTAGTCTGAATATCCCACAGTTGCACAGAACCATTTTGACGACCTGTAGCTAACAGCCGACCATCGGGACTAAAACTGACGCAGTAAATTCCGCTTCCTTGCTGCAAGGTTTTGAGGCATTGCCCGCTTTGCACATCCCACAACCGTATCGAGCCATCAAAACTGCCGCTCGCCAGCACGTCTCCCTGGGGGCTAAAACTCACCGAGTAGACTCTGGAATGCTCCTGCAAAATGTTCAAGCATTGCCCACTCTGCACATCCCAAAGGCGAATCGAAGTATCGAAACTGCCACTCGCCAGGATGTCTCCCTGGGGGCTAAAACTCACCGATCGCACTGCGCTAATGTGCCCTTGGAGTACATGCAGACAGTTCCCGTTCTGGACATTCCATAGGCGAATCGAAGCATCAAAACTACCGCTTGCCAGCATCTGACCGTCTGGACTAAAAGCAAGATGCCAAATCCAGCCCTGATGTCCTTGAAGCGTGAGCAACGGTTGACCACTGCTGACTAACCAGAGGTGAATCACGCCATCAATATCCCCTGTTGCCAGCAACGTACCATCGGGACTAAACACCATCGTCAATACATTGTTTAACGTTTCGGCAAAGGTTGAACGGGCAACATCGGCATTTTGAAAATTAACTTCAGCTAAATTTACCTGCCGTAAGTCGGCTTGCCATACCGTTAGCCCGGAAAGATCGTAGCCCCGCAAATCACGCTGTAAATGGTTGAGTAAATTAAGTACATTCCCCGCAAGGTAGTTGGGCTGCAGAAATTGCTGCTTGAGTAGAGCTTTTAAATGGTGTTCGACTGCTTCTGCATTGCCAAACTGAGTTAATAATTGTTCAACAATCGGTGTCAGAATCAATCGCTTTTGTATCTCTCGCACATAGTCTTTTGTTTGTGCTTTGATTAATGCCTGGAAGGTCAAACATTTAGGCGTTTGAGCCACAATTTCTCTCACGATGCATTGAATCAACTCATCTGTTGCATATTCCAGAACCACAGGTTGTAGCAAGAAGCGGTCATGCTCTTTTTCAATCATCGATCGGCGTAACAGGGATTGCATTGCATCTGGTAGTTTCCGTTTAGAAGCCGTCATCACTACATCTTCATTCAGCTCAAAGAACGAGATGGGTTCTCGATTAATCGCTAACCAAAACAGTATTTCCTGTTCCGTTTCCGATAGGCGATCGAACTGCCGTTGCAGTAAATCTCGAATGTCATCAAAAACAGCTAACCCCTGCTGCACATAGCCTAAAAGTTCACCAATTCTGCCATTGAACAGCTCTTGCGTTGCGGCTGCGACCATCTTTAACGCCAGCGGGTTGCCTCCATAGTGAGCGACTAAGGCTTCCCATTCCCGTTCAGTTCCTGCAAACGTTCCTCTGTCACGAAACAGTTCTCGTCCAGATTCTAAATTTAGTCCTTTCAGTTGCAGCGATCGCACCGATCGCTTTTCCCCTTCCAGTAACCCAACCTCTTTGGGCCTTTCCCGGCTGGTGAGTATCAAGCAACTTTGATGGGATGCCTCTCCCCAATCCTTAAACAGTTGACCATACCCCTCATAGCCCGATCGATACTGTCCAGTCTGCCCTGGACTCAGAATGGTCTCGACATTATCCAAAACGAGCAAACAGCGACAGGTGCGTATCCCCGACCTCAGCTTCAGCAGTTTTCCATCCAGGCTGGTGGGTAGTGCAATGTCCTCTCCTTGGGTTCGTAACACGACAGGCAGCACACTCTCTAACCACTCTTCTAGAGGCGGCGCATTTTGCAGCGATCGCCACACCACCACTTCAAACTCAGCTTGAATCTGCTGCACCAATTGAGCCGCCAGAGTGCTTTTGCCAATTCCCCCAATCCCCATCAGCAAAGCAAGACGACACCTTTCCTTTAATACCCATTGTTTCAG
>DATNOY010000014.1:0-4100 GCA_036703495.1 Coleofasciculaceae cyanobacterium | reverse complement strand
GGGAGACAGCCCTGCTGCAAGCTGCCTCTGACCAAGTGGCCGTTGCTCTAGAGCGGGCCGACTTGCTGGCTTCGTTGCAGGGACGCACTGAGCAGCTGGTGCAAGCCAACCGCATCAAAGATGAATTTTTGGCCGTGCTGTCCCATGAGCTGCGGACGCCCCTGAATCCTATCTTGGGTTGGGCCAAGCTGCTGCGAACGAAGACCCATGACCCTGCTGTAGTAGAGCGGGCCCTGGAAACGATTGAACGCAATGCTCAACTCCAGACTGACTTGATTGGCGACTTGCTCGATGTCTCTCGGATCTTGCAAGGTAAGCTGAGTTTGCAGGTAGGGCGGGTGGACTTAACTGCTACCCTGGCAGCGGCGATCGAAACGGTGCGGTTGGCGGCTGAAGCCAAATCGATTCATCTCATCACGCTATTAGATCCAACGGTGGGATACATTGCGGGGGATTCAGGTCGGTTACAGCAAGTCATTTGGAACCTGCTCTCGAATGCCATTAAGTTTACCCCGCAGGGAGGGCAGGTCGAAATTCGGCTAGAGGCGCTGGACACCCAGGTGCGGCTTCAGGTGAAGGATACGGGTAAAGGAATTAGCCCAGACTTTTTACCCTATGTGTTTGATACCTTCCGGCAGGCAGACGGGGCGACTACCCGCAAGTTTGGTGGGCTAGGGTTAGGGCTGTCGATTGTCCGCCATATTGTGGAGTTACATGGCGGCACGGTTAAAGCGGAAAGTTTGGGAGAAGGGCAAGGAGCTACGTTTACGATTTGCTTACCGCTGCTGCGAACAGATCCAGAAACTCGACTGCGGCACGGTTTCTCTGCTGAAGCGCCGGATTTGCAGGGATTAAAAGTGCTGGTCGTAGACGATGAAGCGGATTCTCGCGAGTTGATTACGTTCATCCTGGAGCAGGCTGGGGCCACAGTTACTCAGGCGTCGTCGGCCAAGGAAGCGCTGCATGCCCTGGCCCAAACTCCGGCTGATGTGTTGGTTAGCGATATTGGCATGCCCGAGATGGATGGCTATGCTCTGATCCGGCAGATTCGATCGCAATCGCCTCAGCAGGGTGGCAAGATGCTGGCAATTGCCCTGACGGCCTACGCGGGAGAGGTGGACTATCAGCAGTCCTTAGCGGCTGGATTTCAAGCGCATATTCCTAAACCCATCGAGCCAGAGCAGTTAGTTAAGGCGATCGCCAACCAGCTGATCAGACAGTCTGCTTGATGGACTGGCAGCACTTCCCTCACCTATCCGAAAGAAACTCATGGTTAAGCAGTTCTCAAACGGTGCTGAACATCAATGGCAGAATGCTGGTAGCGAAGCATTTTTTAGTGCCCTTAGCGCTTGTTGCCCCGTTGGTATCTTTGCAACCGATTTGCTAGGGTGCTGTACCTATCTTAATCCCCGCTTTCAAGCTATTTGTGGGTTCAGCCTTGAGGAGAGTTTGCACCAAAATTGGCAGTCTTTTATTCATCCCGACGATCGCGAGTCTGTATTTCTAGATTGGGCGGCTCATACGCAAACCGGCAGCGAATTTTCTTGCAGGTGTCGCGTTCAAGGGCAAGGAGCCAGCCAATGGGTTCAGCTCTGTTCTGCACCGCTGCGAGATCAAGGTACGCTGATCGGCTATGTCAATACCGTAGCGGCTATTGCTCCGCAGGATAGTGCCGAACTCCAGCAAACGGACAAGGTATCCGCGTTACCTCTTGTAAGTGAGGGGGAGCCGGATAAAACTGATGGTCAACAAACTGCAGGGGAACGGGAGCACCTGTTGATCCGGGAGCAGGCAGCCCGGATTGAAGCAGAAGCGGCTAAGGAACAAATTTTTGGAATTCTGGGAAGTATCACCGATGGTTTCATTGCGTTCGATCGCCAGTGGTGCTTTACCTATTTAAATGATGAAGGGGCGCGGACGCTCGGCCGTTCTCGTGAGGAGTTGTTGGGTAAAAACGTTTGGCAAGAGTTTCCAGAACTGGCGGCTACCTCCTTTGGGCAGCTTTACCAACGTGCTATGGCTGAGGGAGTGCCTTTAGAACTGGAAGGCTACTACCCGCCGTTTGATGCTTGGTTTGCCGTGCGGGCCTACCCTTCCTCAGTCGGTCTATCGCTATACTTCCGCAACATTAGTGAACGCAAACAAGCTGAGTCCGCTATTGCCAGTCTCAACCGAGATTTACAGGATCGCGTGACTGAGCTGCAAACGCTATTTGATATGATTCCCATCGGCATTCTCATCTCTCAAGATCTAGAGTTTAAGCAAGTCAGGGCAAACCCTGCATTTGCGCATATTTTGGGCATCTCTACAAATGCCAATGCTTCTTACACGCCGCCTCAAGCTCGCTCGACTTACAGAATTTTGCGAGCAGGACAGGAGCTAACAGCTGAGGAAACGCCGCTGCGCTATGCGGCGATTCATAACGTCACCATTGAAGGCACAGAAGTAGATATTGTGCGGAGCGATGGCGCTGTATTTAACCTTTTTGGCTATGCTGCCCCCTTACTGGATGACCAAGGCAATGCTAGAGGATCTGTAGGAGCATTTCTGGATATTACTGATCGCAAACAGGCAGAAGCCGAGCGAGAACAGCTGCTTGCCCGCGAAAAAAAGGCCCGAGCCGCGAGCGAAGCCGCCTGTGCGGAAGCCGAAGCGGCCAATCGAGTCAAGGATGAGTTTTTGGCAGTGCTGTCCCATGAGTTGCGCACTCCCCTCAATCCAATTTTGGGGTGGGTCAATTTGTTAAAGGCAGGTAAGCTAGACCGTCAGAAGACCCAACATGCCTTAGAAACCATTGAGCGCAACGCCAAACTGCAAACTCAGTTAATTGAGGATCTGTTAGATATCTCCCGGATTTTGCAGGGTAAATTGACCCTTAACGTTTGTCCGGTTGATTTAGCGGTAACGATCGAAGCTGCCATAGAGACGGTTCGATTAGCGGCCGAAGCCAAGTCTCTGCACCTCTCTCAGGAAATAGATTCTTCTGCCTGCTGGATGCTGGGTGATCCCAACCGATTGCAACAGGTAATTTGGAATTTGCTCTCTAATGCCATTAAGTTCACGCCAGCTAGGGGACATATTAAGATCAAATTGAGCCGGGGAATACAAAAAAGAGGAACCGACGTTGGCTCATCCTGGGAACCGTCTTCCTCAAAAGAGGATCTGTCTGCATCTGACTATGCCGAAATCACGGTGAGTGATACCGGTAAAGGCATCAACGCCGATTTCCTACCTTATGTATTTGATACATTTCGTCAGGCGGATGGCACAACCACCCGCAAGTTTGGCGGGTTAGGGCTGGGATTGTCGATTGTTCGTCAGATTGTGGAATTGCATGGAGGCACCGTCGCTGCCGATAGTCCCGGTGAAGGACAGGGAGCCACCTTCACCGTTCGCCTGCCTCTGCAACTGGGTTCTGCACCTAGCCAGGACAGCAGAGGACTCAACGAAGCCATCAATCTCAAAGGCGTTCGTGTTTTGTTGGTGGATGATGAACCCGATGCCCGCGATTGGGTTGCCTATGTTTTACAGCGGCAAGGAGCCGAAGTCATTGTGGCGGCATCGGCCATTCAGGCGCTAGAAGCCCTCGATCGCACGACTCCAGATTTGCTGCTGAGTGATATTGGCATGCCCGAAATGGATGGCTATGGGCTGCTGCACCGGGTAAAAGCTTGGGGAGCCAATCGGGGTAAACAGATTCCGGCGATCGCCCTGACAGCCTATGCGGGAGAGTTAGATCGACAGCAGTCGTTGGCAGCAGGTTTTCAACTGCATCTGGCTAAGCCTGTGGAACCGGAAACGGTGGTCCGGGCTGTGCGAGCGGTCGTACAGCCTCAGCATCATTAGGATATACGCAGCTTGTCCGGATGCGGCAAAGCCTGAAAGCCTGAAAGCCGCCAGTAATGAAGGGTGTGTAGCCCTCAAGTCGAGATTAATCATGTTAAACGCTACCTCTCTTTCAAAGTATCGATGGATCATCATTTGGATAGTAAGTGGGTTGATCTTAAGCGCAGCCCATGCCATGGCCCTGATCTATCAAATTCAACCTGGGGTTTCACTGTGGTTTCCTCCTGCTGGTGTCGCAACTGTTCTAACCTTCT
>DATNOY010000013.1:0-2924 GCA_036703495.1 Coleofasciculaceae cyanobacterium | reverse complement strand
TACAATGTAAGTCAAGCATGGAGCTGACCTTCCGATGACTGCTCTCCTTCCCAATCCCACGATTGAACAGCGCGTCGTCTTGCCTAGCGTAACCTGGCAACAGTATGAGAATTTGCTGGCAGCATTGGGTGATTATCCTGGCTTGCGGCTGATTTACCTTGAGGGAACGCTAGAACTCTTTATGCCTTCTCCTGAGCATGAAATGATCAAGAAGGTGATTGCGCGACTTTTGGAGCGCTATGCCGAGGAGGTTGATATTCCCTTACATGGTTATGGGTCAACAACATTTCGCTGCGAAGCTAGGGCGCGAGGGTTGGAGCCTGACGAGTGCTACTGTGTAGGCAAGCTCAAGGATCTGCCAGATTTGGCAATTGAAGTGAATTTGACCAGCGGTGGAGTGGATAAGCTATTGGTTTACCAAGGGCTGGGCATTCCAGAAGTTCTAATCTGGCAAAATAATCAAATTATTCTCTACAGCCTGCGCGAATCTAGCTACCAAAACAGCGCAACCAGCCGGTTTTTCCCGGATCTGGATTTATCGCTCCTTGCACAGTATGTCCGACCTCAAGAACAGCCGCAGGCAGTTAAAGAATTTGTTCAGGCAGTGCGATCGAAAAGAAATTAGGCTGAAAGAACCTCTGGCTGGGGACGAAGCCCGCACTCCCCTTGTTCACAATAATGTTTACAAGCTGTTACAAGCTGTTAGTAAACGCTATGTTGTGAACGCTCCATAGTCAATGCTCAAATTCTGCGGCGGATCCTAAAGCAGCCTATACGGTAATGTTCGATGCCGACGATCGCTCATGCTTCCCCGAAAGCGATAGGGTAGGAGGGTAGCGTGTAGATGTATCCGGTGACAGAGTTAATTGAGCATCCTGATTTTGTCCATATTCCTGTGCTCAGCCACGAGTTGATCGAGGGGTTGAACTTGCGATCGGACGGGCATTATCTGGATGCCACCGTGGGCGGTGGCGGGCATAGCAGCCTGATTTTAGCGGCCTTTCCAGATGTGCGAGTCACGGCGTTAGACCAAGACCAGCAGGCAATTGCTGCTGCTGCCCTCAAACTGTCTGAATACAAAGATCGGATTCAGTTTCATCACGTCAATTTTGCTGAGTTCAATCCAGGGGCACAGCAGTTTGATGGCATCCTGGCCGATCTCGGCGTTAGCTCTGCTCAATTTGATCAGGGCGATCGCGGCTTTAGCTTTCGTCATCCGGCTCCCCTCGATATGCGCATGAACCAGCAGCAAGCCCTAACTGCCGCTGAGGTGATTAATACCTGGGAAGAAGCCGAACTGGCCCGAATTTTCTATACCTATGGCGAAGAGCGTCTCTCGCGCAAAATGGCTCATCGCATTGTCGAAAAGCGTCCGTTGCACACTACAACCGAGCTGGCAGAGCTGATCTTTTATTCAGTGCCGCATTCCTATCGCTACGGCCGTATCCATCCGGCTACTCGCGTGTTCCAGGCCTTGCGCATTGTCGTCAATCGCGAATTAGAAGCCCTAGAAACCTTTCTCCAAAAAGCACCCCAATGGCTCCAGCTCAACGGCCGCATCGGCATCATTAGCTTTCATAGCCTGGAAGACCGGATTGTCAAACATCGCTTTAAAGAATCCGAGCTGTTACAGGTGATTACGAAAAAGCCAATTGTTCCTACTGAGGCTGAGATCAAAGCCAATGGGCGATCGCGATCGGCCAAGCTCCGTATTGCTGCCCGCATCGATGAAGCCTCTAAACCTGAGCGCAACCGCTATAAGCAAAAGCACAGCCGGGATTTAGAGGAAGACTTAGATGAGGCACCATAAAGGCTAGTGCAGCAAACCAGAAGTTTTGCAAGGGGTGAAGGGGTTCCACCCCTTCTTGGGGGCTACGCCCCCAACCCACATGTTGCAAAATTTGGTTTTTGCACATTAGAGATTGAGCAACCCCTTTTCCTTCAGCTTGGGATCAAACCGGATGGGCATGGTAATCCCGCGTACCTCCAGCGTTGCTAGCACTTCTTCTTCCACTCGTCGGGCCACCTTTTTCAGCGTTTTAACTCTTCCAATATCGTCACTAGCTTCATAGGCGGCCTGTTCGGCGGCAGTCATTTGCAGTTTGGCATCAATCGGCTGGTTCCAAGCCGCTTCTTCAGCTGCATTTCCCAGCGGAACAGCGCCATTTTCAGCAATCCAAGCCTCTCGCAGTTCATCGAGCACCGTGCGACTGGGGCGATCGATCGTCTGTACTTTCAGCCAGTAGCAGCGCTGGGGTTGCCGCACCAAATGCTGTTTCAGACTTAGAGAGACATCGCGAGAATAGCCAATAAATTGCAGCGTTTTCTCCGCATCAAAAATTGCGTAAACTCCCACCTTTCCATCAAATTGGGAGGTGATTTGTCCTGCGGGATTGAGGTAGGGAATGTAGTCCAATTCGGCAAGAGCAGTCATAGGGCAAAGGGCAAATCAAAGGGGTTAGCGGGAGCGAGCAGCGAGCAGCAGGATGATTGATCACCCCTTGCGATAAATAGCGCAGAGGCGGCTAGGCTGGAAAATTTTGGCTTTGAACATAAAGTTGGGCGGCACATTAATAATCAAATAATCAGGCGAGTCATGATACTGCTCAAACTCGATAGGCATGCCTTTAGTAGCGGTTGGCGTATAGGGAACAGGTTGAAACAAGAGTTCTGTGAATTCAATAGAGCGGCATTTTCCTTGTTCACACACTTGTTTTAAGAACGTTTCATGCGTTAGTAAACCAAATAGCTCGGCTTGAGCTTCGGGAGCCAGGGTGAAACTGCCGTCGTAGTGGTTGACAATTTTGAGTTGAGCCATGGGAGATGGGGAGTGAGGAATGAGAATGCCAGGGAGGGAGTGATCCCTACCGCTGGCGCTTGCAAAATCTAGATGGAAAAACTCTAGAGAAGAAAACCGAGGCTCA
>DATNOY010000012.1:0-5439 GCA_036703495.1 Coleofasciculaceae cyanobacterium | reverse complement strand
GTGAGGACTTGCAAGCTGGAGCGATCAACTGGGGTAAGATGACGCCCCCAGAATATGCTCAGCAAGACGAGCAGGTATTACAAGAACTGGCGATCGCCGGAAGCTGTTTACCGTTCGAAAAAGAATACATTTGCAAAGATGGCAGCCGAGTCCCCATTTTGCTGGGAGCTGCACAGCTGGAAGGCGACGATCTGTGCTGGGTGTGTTTTGTCCTAGATCTGACCGAGCGCAAGAAAATTGAGTCCTTACTCCGGCAACAGGCGGAGGAATTATCCCGCACCAATCGACTCAAAGATGAATTTCTCGCCACCGTTTCCCATGAGTTGCGGACACCGCTCAACGCCATGCTGGGATGGGCAACAATGCTGCGTTCCAAGCAGATGGATGAGACGACGATGAAGCGAGCGATAGAGTCCATTGAGCGGAATGCCAGAGCCCAAAACCAACTGATTAATGATCTATTAGATATTTCTCGGATTATTACGGGCAAACTTCGCTTAAATGTTCGTCCGGTTTTCTTAGTTTCAGTCATTGAAGCAGCGATCGATGCTCTCTGCCCTGCGGCAACAGCTAAGAACATCCGTATCCAAAGTCTTTTAGATCCCGTTGCGGGTCCGGTTTCTGGAGATCCCGATCGCCTTCAACAAGTGTTTTGGAATTTGCTGTCCAATGCAGTGAAGTTTACTCCAAAAGGCGGCCGAATTCAGATTCGCTTAGAACGTATCAATTCTCATGTTGAAGTAACTATCAGTGATACAGGGCAGGGAATTAGCCCTGAGTTTCTCCCCTATGTATTCGAGCGTTTACAGCAAGCGGATAGCACAACCACCAGAGCCTATGGAGGGCTAGGATTAGGGCTAGCGATCGTGCGCCATTTGGTAGAACTGCACGGAGGACAGGTAGAGGTTGCCAGTGCAGGTGTAGGACAGGGAGCCACTTTCATAGTCAACCTGCCAATTACTATCTTTCGCCCACAACCTATCGATGTTGAACGAGTGCATCCGACCGTTAGCGATACGGCTCCGCTCATGGATGTACCCAGATTAGAAGGTTTGAAGGTTTTAATTGTGGATGATGAAACAGATGCCCGCGAGCTATTAACCACGCTTTTGAGACAAAGTGGAGCAGTGGCACAGGCTGTGGCATCGGCTGAGGAAGCTTTCGCTACCCTTACAGGCCCGTTGGATCAAAGACCTGATGTATTGGTAAGCGATATTGGCATGCCTGGTAAAGATGGGTATATGCTGATTCGACAAGTGCGAGCCTTAGCGCCAGAACAGGGAGGTAGAATCCCAGCCATTGCCCTGACAGCCTATGCTCGTACAGAAGACCGGATCAAAGCCTTGGCTGCAGGGTTTCAGGCCCATGTTCCCAAGCCGGTTGAACCAGCCGAATTTATTGCAGTTGTAGCCAATTTAATCGATCGCTTGTGAAAAGGGACGTGACCGCTCAGGGTCATGAAGAAATCGATTTTGCACGGCTCCGCTTACAGCCATACATGGCCTCATCTGCGGCCTCATAGGTACGGTAGAGGCTACAACCAGGATGTCGTTCTGCCATTCCTAACGATGCTTCAACCCCAGTATCCTTCAGGGCTGACTGCAGGCGCTCTAGCAATTGCTTACCTGAATCTCTATTACATTCAACGCACAAAACTGCAAACTCGTCTCCGCCTACCCGAGCGACGATGTCCTGCTTGCGCACGGACTGCTGCAGCACCTGCCCCGCTCGACGAATCAACTCATCGCCTTTGGCATGTCCCTGAGTATCGTTGACCTGCTTCAACCCATCCAGATCGATCGAAATCGCACAGGCAGAATGCCCATATTGCTCGCACCGCTTTTCCTCAAACTCCAAAAGTTGATCCCAGCCTCGACGGTTATAGAGATCCGTTAACCCATCATGCATGGCCTCAACATGTGACCGTTCTGCCCGGCGCAATTGCTCAGACGCCGCCAGTTCAATATGAAGGATGGTACTGAGCAGTTTGGCCATTAGCTCCACTAAGGGAAGCTCGGTAGCGATCGCTTCGGGTTGAGGAGTCGGGTGAATGGCACACAGAGTACCAAACAAAGCCCCATTATGCGTCAAAGGGACTCCCACATAAGCGCCAATCGGCACTTGGCTAGCAATGGGTGCGGTGGCATAAGCAGGAACAGTGCTGGAGCAGGGGGCGATGCGAGGCCCATTGTCATTCACCATGCGGGAGCAAAAGGAATCTGTCCATCGAAAAACAGCCCCTGCTTTGACGCCATAGCCATGGTCATTTGCTTGCAAAACAATCCAATCGTCTCCTTCAGTACGAGTGACCATCCATAGGTCAAACCCGAGGCGCTGATGCAGATAGTCTAGGATGGCATGAACAGCAGAAGCAAAGTCTGGGAAGGATTGAATATCGAGCATGATGAAGAGGATTGGCGTTAATGATGAGGAGCACCTGTGCTTCCCCTGCGTTGGAGCGATCGGATCGGTTGAGCCTGTCAATCAAGCTAGGTGCTCATAGGCATAGACAGTCAGTTGAATGTCTTTAGACTTCCCCTATTCGCTGCTCAACTAACCCCCGTCTTAGACATTATCCCAGCAAGTTTTATTACAGAATTTCCACAGGGAGGAGTCCGTCTGCGGTCTGTGAGGTCTGGTGTTCCCATTGGCGCGAGAACAGCAAGTCTCAGCCCCAATCTCAACCTGTTTGAACCTGGAGTGAAGCAGATGAACAGTAGAGAATAGCGGTACTGCACGGCGATCGCTCTACCCAATAATCTGCTGCCGAAGCGCACAGCACTTTACCAAATAGAGAAACATTTCTTTGTTCGTTTTATATAACGTATCGTATGTTATTAAAACACCATAAAGTGAAAGAAATATGCAACTAATTTAAACACTTTAGTTACCAGAAATTAGAACGACTGTCAATGCTCCGACTCAACACTGGAGGAGGCAAGAAGGTGAGAATAGCCATCTGACTGTCTCTGTTACGAGCGGAGTCATGCAATTTTACTGGAATGCGTTGTATAGCACAATCCCTGGCATAATCGATGCCATGAGTAGATTATGATGCAACTCACTGGCTAGTCTCGATTATTGCGGGCATCTGCATGCTCACGTCTCAACAAAACGTCTCAACAAAACATCTCAAAATTGATCAGCCTATGCGTTTCCGCCAAAGTATTGTTGAACTTTTCTCGACATTTATGCAGTTTGAGGCGGAACACTTCAGCGGCTGGGTTGAGGATGCCAGACTGCGCCGCAGTATGCAAAATTGCTTGAAGCTTTCGCCAGAAGCAGCCCCAAAAGCAATTCCAGAAGCGCCGCCAAAAGCACTCTTAGCAATTTCTACCCCAGAAAAATTTTGGGTGTTCTACTGGTACAGGGCTTGGCAGTCTGTCTCTCATCCCCTCGCGGTTCAGCATTTATCGTCCTACTTGCAAGAACCTTGCTACTGGGCAGCTCAACAGATGGTTAAAAAATTCACAAACACTCAGTACAAGCTACCCGATTATTTCCAGAGCGCGATCGCTGAAGTGCATACTGTACTCAAAGGGTTTGATCCCAATCGGGGTGCCAGCCTCAAAACCTATGCTGGAATGGCGTTTCCGAGCCTGTTGAGGGATCTATTACGGCAACGTCAAGAGACGGATCTTTGCACCCATTGGACGCTGTTACGCAAAGTTAGCAAAAAACGGCTAACCGAGTCTTTACAGGCTATGGGCTGGTCGGGAGAGGCGATCGCCCGATACCGCTTAGCCTGGACTTGCTTCACGGCTCTTTATGTGCCGCCTAGATCTGCCGTCCCGCCCGATCCGGCATTTTGGACTGCCGTGGCTGAACAGTACAACGCCGAACGCCTTAACCTATCGTCTCCCATCCATTCCACCGTAAATGCAGAAACCGTTGAGCAGTGGCTCACTCGCTGTGCCGCTGCCATCCGGGCTTATCTGCATCCCCCGCTCACTTCTCTAAATACGCCGAAGCCAGAGCCAGGATCGGGAGAAATTCAGGATGACTTACCTACACCGTTGTCTGAATCTCTGCTTGCCGAGATGATTGCCCAGGAAGAAGCTCAAAATCGCCAGGTACAGCAGTCTCAACTCTACAGCGCTTTGACAGCAGTATTAGCCCGTCTCCCGACTGAATATCAGCAGGTAATGCATTTGTACTATAAAGAAGGCTTGACTCAACAGCAAATTGTCCAGCAGTTACACCTGAGCCAAGCGACTGTATCGCGGCGGCTAACAAAGGCTAGAGAAGGGCTACTGGCTGCCTTGGTACAGCGGAGCCAAGCAGAGCTGAATATTTCTCCAACGCCAACCCTAATAAAAGAGATGAGCATCGCGTTAGAAGAATGGCTGCGGGTTCGCTATGGCGAATTGGGCGGGAAGTCGGAAATTGAATTATCAATGCAGTAGGGGAATATGTATGACAGTGACATTTGCTGAGCCAACTGAATGGTGGTTAGAGGTATCCCCTACCGTACAGGCAACTGCCTGGCAGCAGAGCCAGCACTGCCCAACCCCCAACAGCCGTTGGAACACGTACCTCAATCGCCTTTGTCTCCAGGTGATTTTGCCCTGGCTACAGGCTGAGTATGCACCCGATGCCACTCCTTGGAGCCAGGCAACGCTGCCAGCCATATGGGATGTGGTAAACGGCACAGCGATCGGCATCGGCACCCAGCGGCTAGTTTTTCTACCTTCAGAGGCGATCGATGCCAGTGAGCTAACCGTACCGCAGGAGTGGGTCGATATTCCCAGCTGGGCATCAGACTATTATTTGGCAGTTCAGGTGAACCTGGGGCGATCGCCCGAGGATACGCCAGAGGATGCTCCAGAGAATGCGCCAGAAAATGCGCCAGCCTATCCACACAGTTCCTCAGGGATCTCGCAATGGATCAGAGTTTGGGGCTACGCTACCCATCAAGACCTGAAAACGATCGGCACCTATGACCCAGACGATCGCACCTATGGTTTGGCAGCCCTGGCGTTGACCCAAGACTTAAACGTGCTGGGGGTAACGCTGCAGTTCTGTCCCCAGGCCCAGACGCAAGCTGCAGTGGCTCCCTTACCGCAATTGCCTGCGGTTCAGGTCAATAATTTAATTCAGCGGTTGGGGCAGGCGATCGCTTTTCCCAGATTGGCAGTACCGTTTGCCGTTTGGGGGGCATTGCTGGAGCAAGAGACAGGGCGGCAGCAGCTCTATCAGCAGCGGCTCCAGTCAGCTCACTTGACAGGAGCGGTGCAGTTGGGGCAGTGGTTGCAGCGGCAGGTGACAGCAGGTTGGCGAACCCTGGAAGCGCTGACAGAGGGTTCAGCATCAGGCGGGTTAGCCTTCAACTTTCGGTCAAGTTTAGGGCGATCGGCTGCGGGTTCTCTATCGGCTGCGGGTTCTCTAGAGGAAGCAGTAACCTACGGAAAACAGATCGAATTAGCGGCTCAACCCCAG
>DATNOY010000011.1:0-3521 GCA_036703495.1 Coleofasciculaceae cyanobacterium | reverse complement strand
GTGTAAGTGGGTCGTAATGAAGCCGATGGTGCGCGGATCGGGAGAATGGATATGCTGATCTTGGAGTTGCAGCAGAATCGGTTCCACTTCTTCTGCCAGTTTGTAAATTGTAGGTAGCTTCAAAGCGGGTAGCGCGAGTTTGCTAAACAGCAAACTGGAAGTATCCATAAACCGTAAGTAGTAGCTGGGCGATTGCTGGTGCTTGTAGATATGCAGCGTGGTTTCATAGACCTTAATGACATGCTGAGCAATCCGCCGAGCATCGGATAAGTTAACGATATTGGGAATATAGGAAAACAAAGTTTGGGCTTCTAGTCCTGAGCGTTCGCAGTTGAGCTGAAGCGATCGCAACACTTTATCTACCGTTTTGGCTCGCCCTTCACTAGAGGCGGTTTCTACCAGTTCGGCTACCGGAAATTCGCCCTTGGTCTGGGGCAAAGTGGATAAATCTGGCAGATATCGACCTGCCCAAAGCGTGATCAACCGGTGTGTTGAAGCAGTATCAGCTACTCTAGCAGTCTTCAACATAATGGATTGCCTGCAACTTATTAGGTGTTTATAAAGCAGCTAATTCTGAGTTTGTACGCTTACCGCAATTCTTGTGGGCAGCAGCCCAACTTCCAGGAAGAGGCTTAAGATAGCTCAGCCCCTGACCAACAATCTACGGCTTACTCATACGAAAACCGCCCCATCAGGGCAAAGGAAAAACTTAGTCGGCGTAGATGCGATCGCCACCCATAAGGTTAAGTTTGAGCAGATCAACGCGGCTCTCAACTCAAATTAGGAGAGGCTGGCATTATTTTTAATGCGGCTCCATCGGCATTAGGGCGTCTTTCCTCAAGTTAACAGAAACCCTATGGGTCAGCAAAACCTGAAAAGTTCTTAAAGCACAAAAAATGCCGATAATTCCCCAAAAAACCCATGTTTACTGGATCAGGGGAATAGATCGTCAGGATTTTGTTGATTTTGGCTTCTTGACAGGGACCGAGGTGATCAATCTAGCCGCCTATCCATCTATTACCTCAGCAATTTAATCGGCTTGATTGCGAAGCACACCCTACAATCAAGTCCTTGGGTTTAGGTCTTCTCAAAAATTGCCGGAGTAATCGCTGCATATTAATCTAGCTGTAGCTGTAATATTCCACGGCAGCCGATCGCAAGCTGGGCGAGGTGAACAGTTGCCGCAGGTCTTGAGTAAACGGGCGCAGCCGATTGCTCTGTTCAGAATTGATCCTGAGATGAATTTCGGTTTCTAGCAATTGCAGCATGCCTTCTACCAGTTCCCATTTCACCGAAATGCTAGGAAAAACGGCAGCACACAAGGGCAATAGCTCGTCCTCAATGGCAGACATCTCTCCTTCTAAGACACAAAGCCAGAGATAGACCTGAAACATTTTCAGGTCGCGCAACGTAGAGGCGGCAATGCCTGAATCCTGCAGATTGCCACGCCGACTGCGGTGATGGGGATAGTTCTGGAGGGCGTGATGGTATACCGATTGGGCGATCGCCGAACTCATCCCCAACAGATTTTCGACCATCATCAGGGTCGGAGAATCCGGTTCGTGATGGGCCGCAGCTGCACAGAGCCGCTGCCAGGGAATACAAACCTGTTCTTCAATGAACTTCAAGTAAGGGGCAAACAAGACCTGTTCGCAAGGGGTTAATTGCTTGAGTAAGGTTCTGGTGCTGAAGTGAAATTGGGAGGTAATGAAGCCAATGGTGCGGCGATCTGGGGAATAGAAATGCTGCTGATGGATCTGGAGCAGGATGGGTTCTACTTCTGCTGCTAATTGATGGATTGCAGGTATCATCAGCGACGGAAGAGCCAATTTGCTAAATAGCAAACTGGAGGTATTCACATACTGCAAATAGGGACTGGGAGCGAGCTGGCGCTTGTAAATCTCTAGAGTGGTTTCATAGACCCGTCCGGCAGTGTGGGCAATGCGGCGGGCGGCGGATAGGTCAACGATATTAGGGATATACAGAAATAAAGTATGGGTTGCCAGTCCTGCTTGCTCGCAGTTGAGCTGAAGCGATCGCAACACTTTATCTACCGTTTTGGCTCGCCCTTCGCTAGAAGCAGTTTCTACCAGTTCAGCTACCGGAAATTCGCCCTTTGGCTGAGGCAAAGTGGAAAAATCAGGCAGATATTGAGCTGTCCACAGCTTGCTCAGTCGCTCGGCTGAGGCAGTATCAATCACTCTAGCGGTCTCTGACATAAATGGTGCGGTACTCTCTCTAGGGTGTTTGATCACAAAACTGACTCTTTTCCGGTTAGATGCCGACTGCAGCTTGTTCTCCTAAATCGTTTGTATCCAGAAAATGTGAAAAACTCCTGAAATGTCCGAGGTTTCTGCCATCGAGTCAAAAAATAATAGTCACTTAATATTAGAGGCAGCTGACTTCATCAATACTTCATGGAATCTTGCTTAAAATTTGAGTGAAATTCAGCGCTTATGCTCTTGCGCATTGCGCCTCCATCGAAACTCCATATTTTTCGGACTAACTTACTCAGTAGGAAAGCCTCCCAATTTCTCGGAATAGTTTGACTGAAATAGTTTGACTGAAATAGTTTGACTGTAGGGCGATCGATACAGCGCGGCTAACGCCCTTTGGGTTAGAGCAGGGATAATAGTCCTATTGCCTACCTTGGCAATTTAATCGGCTTAATTGCGAAGCATGCCCCACAACCAAGCCCTTGGGGTTTAGGGATTCTCAAATATTGCCGGAGTAATAAATCAGTTGTGAGAGAACTCCAGCTTGAGGGCTCTGTCTTCCAGAGGAGGCACTGCCTCCTCTGCCTGCTCAGACATCATTTAAGATGGCTATACTTGGCAGATTGCTTAAGCAGGCAGCGATAGCCAAAGTTGGAATGATGGGTTGTCGCAGCATTATTGAAAACGATTTAATTTCAGGATCTTTGTAGAGATAAGCATTAATCATTCAGTCTAAAAATGCTGAAAGCGAGTTGTATGTAACTCGCTTGAAATGTAGTGTATTGAATTTTTAAAGTCTAAAAGATGATGCTTTTAAGTATTTCTTAAGGAAGTTCATCCTGTCTTGCAGGAATATATGAGCAAAGGTGATAGGTTCTCTTTTTAGAAAGCGGCTTAAAAATCAGTTACTTGTGATTTTAGACACTTTTTAATTCTCCCTAGACTCTCTTTTGAAAGAAGACAGGCTGAGATATTTTTGATTTCTATATGTCAACCTAAAAGATGGATTGAGAGCAATAGTTTGGTAATTTCATAGATCTGCCAGGAGAGACTTTATAGGCTTAAAACTCTTGCCTAATCAAGCCCTGACAGATGGTTGTACGGAAGAAAAATTGCTCCCGCCATCCCTTTGTCAAAGAGGATTTCAAGATTATTTTGGATTCCTCTATTCAGAAAAAATAGGTAAATTACCATAATATTTTAATAATTTGAGACTCAAACAGCGAGTTAAAAATCGTGATTTTAATTCCAATATTTATTTTATAAAAAGTCTGATATTTGTCCGGATTATTGATGCTGAACTAA
>DATNOY010000010.1:0-4731 GCA_036703495.1 Coleofasciculaceae cyanobacterium | reverse complement strand
TAGATACAGTTGTTGTTGAAAATAGGCGATACAGTATCCGAAAACATCAGAAAGTAGCCAACTGTTCGGGTACAAGCGCCAATTAACTGCATCTGTTCGGGTCTGTAAAATTCTTCTATGCTATTGACAGTCGCAATTTGTAGAACAACCGTGGCGATCGTCCAATCCTTTTCAGCCAAACACCAGCAGCAGGTCGTAGAACTCATTACTCAGATTCAGCAGCAGGAGTTCGGTATTGCCATAACGATCGCCGATCAACCTGATCTGCTAAACATCCCAGAGTTTTATCAGGTGGATAATGGTAATTTTTGGGTTGCACTTGATCCAGAAAATAACCGAGAGCAGGTGATTGGGACGATCGCTCTGATTGATATTGGCAATCACCAAGCTGTAATTCGCAAAATGTTCGTTCATCAGAACTATCGTGGGAAGCAAAAGGGTATTGGACAACAATTGCTGCAAACTCTGATAGATTGGGCAAAATACCGTTCTATTACTGAACTTTATTTGGGAACCACAGAGAAACTCAAAGCCTCTCACCGTTTCTATGAAAAGAATGGCTTTGTTCAGATTGAGAAATTTCAACTCCCAAAAACATTTCCAATCATGAACGTTGACACAAGATTTTACCAATATTGGATCTAATTATCACTAATTAATAGAACCAGAATTAGAAAACTATAATTTCAAGCACCAAGATGCTGTAACAGTCCTAAATATACTCTTTTGTAGAGAATTTGATAGAGCAGCTTTTGCAGAATCTAAGCTGTCAATTATCAGCGCTCCGTGTCTTTTATTCAGTTTAGCCCATTTGACTTCTTAGAGATTTTTGGAAATCCGGAAGATTATGGAATAATTTACTATAAATTTGTGAAAAAAATATTAATTCTAGAAGTTGCTTAAAAATAACCGTCTTTTTACTTTGAATTTTATTGAGATCAGCAAAAATCTTGATTTATTCATCGTGGTTTTATAGATCAGATAGAAACTTTAAAGATCCCCTCAAATCAGATTTTTAAAGACTAACAAATCAAATTTTGCTCTAACATTTGTATAAAGATTTAGCAAATCAGAATTCAGATTATTTGAAAGTCTAAAGAATTTTTAACGATTAAATTGGGTTGTTATTCGTTTCTGTTCGCCATCAAAAATGGTTGGATTTTCCTGTAAAAGCGTTCTTTTATAAAGTCTTTATTAAAGAATAAAAGATAGATTTGTAAATAGATTAAGTATCCTAATTACCCTTGATTAATAATTTAAGGCTGTTGGGTAATCAGCTTAAAAATCCCTGAAACTTTTACCTGGCAAGCAGTTTAGCAATTTTAGAACAAAATCCTTGAAACCCTTTCTGCATAATCATTTCAACAATTTTTCTCGTTATTTCCCAACAGATCTTTTGCTTATCAAGCTTTCGTTGAAATTCTAGAAGCTTTAGAGGAGTGAACCAACATGAATTTAATCGATCTGAGAAATTTTGAAGATAACTCTTTGATCGAAACGGATCTTTGTATTGTAGGGAGTGGTCCTGCCGGTCTTTCAATTGCAAAAGAATTTATCGGCACAAAGATTCAAGTTTGGATTATAGAAAGTGGCGGACTGGAGGAAAGTCCTGAGACTCAAGCTTTATATGAAATTGAAAATGTAGGTGTTCCTCGCATCCTAGAACAGCAACTCGTCCGTAATCGGATTTTTGGCGGCACTTCTCATACTTGGACAGGTCGCTGTGCCCCGTTCGATGAACTTGATTTCCAGCATCGTTCCTGGATTCCTAACTCAGGTTGGCCAATTGCCCGTGCAGCATTAGAACCCTATCTAGAACGGGCAGGAGAAAACTTAGGAATTGGGCCTAACTGTTACGATCAGCAGCTATGGAAGCACTTTAAAGTTGCACCGCCTCAACCTTTGATTGATGCCAAACTGCTCAAATCCCAATTTTGGCAATTCAGCAAAGACTCTCAAAATCCGGGAGAGCCAATGCGGTTTGGGCGCAATTTCATTGCTAGTAGCGCCTCTCCTAATATCAAGATTTTGCTGCATGCTAATGTTACTCATCTCAATACCAACGCAGCAGGAACATGCCTTGAATCTGTGGAAGTTAGCACTCTCGAGAAAAAGTCTATCCAGATTAGGGCCAAAGCAGTGGTATTGGCCTGCGGTGGCATTGAAAATGCCCGGTTGCTCTTAGCTTCCAACCGAATTATTCCTCCTGGAGTTGGGAATGAGCATGATGTAGTAGGACGGTTTTTGATGGATCATCCTGGTTGCATCGTAGGTAGCTTTGACACAAAACGTTCTGCTAAGGTGCAGAACCGTTTTGGACACTATTGGTTGGATAATCAGCAGGGTCGTCATGTCTATTTGCATGGACTTGCTTTAAGTCCAGAACTTCAAGCTAAAGAACAGCTTTTAAATTGTGCTGCTTTCTTAGAACAAATTCCTGCACAGGACGATCCTTGGTATGCCTTGAGGCGATTAAAAGGTGCAGCAAAGCATGAAGAATCTGCGTTGCCTTGGGAAAGAGCAATGCCAGTTCATCAAGAAGTACTGACAATTTTGAGACAGTCTGGGGCAGTCTTGGATGGAGTGTATCGACGATTTGTAAAGCATCGCCCCTCTATCATCAAGGCTGAACGGGTTGACCTTTACTGTCTTGTAGAACAACTGCCTGATCCAGAGAGCCGAGTCACGCTTTCCAGCAAAACAGATGCACTGGGCATGCCGCTTTCTCAGCTCAATTGGAAGATCAGCGAACAAGAACGGCATACTGTTCGTAGGCTGAGCCAGTTGATCTGCCAGGAATTTCAGCGCATCGGACTGCCCCAGCCTATTCTCTCAAGCTGGCTCAATGAAGAGGAAGGCTGGCAGTCTCATTTTACAGATAGAGCTCATCCAATTGGCACCACTCGGATCGCCGCCAATCCCAAAGCAGGAGTTGTTGATCTCAACTGCCAGGTTCATGGCGTAGAAGGACTGTTCATTGCCGGGAGTTCCGTATTCCCCACCACGGGACATGCCAATCCCACGTTAATGCTAATTGCGATGTCTATTCGTTTAGCAGATTGGCTTAAAGCTAACCATTTTCGTCATCCAGCAGAGCGTTATGTCAGCAAAGAAAAAAGTGGCATTGCATAACGTTGACATGATTCGAGTCTTGAGCTTCTAAGGCAAACTCCAAGGGACTCAAGAGTGTTTTTAGTTTTTAGAGATGAATACAACGTCGAACGATTTGTGGACCTCTGAGGTTTACAAGCCCAAATTGAAGTTTCCAATATTCGACACTCTGACAATTATTTTATTGTCGCAGAATTCTCTACTCAAAATCAACCCAAGTAGGATTCATTCATGAAGATCGCCTATATTATTTTGACACACCGGCTTCCAGATCAGCTCACCCGTCTGATTTATCAACTTAGAGATACAGGTGATTCTTTTTTTATTCACATTGATGATAGATCAGATCGAAAGGCAGGTCGCAATCTCTCTCGTCACCTTGGCAGTCAGTTAGGCAATCAACCTGACATCCATTTTCTAAAACGGTATGCCTGCTATTGGGGAGGTTTTGGTATCGTCAAAGCCACCATAGAAGGAATTAAGGGAATTGTTGAATCAGGTGTAGAGTTTGATCGGGTGATTCTGCTATCTGGGCAGGATTATCCGATCAAGCAAAAGAGCTACATCAAGGCATTTTTCGAGAAAAATTGCGACAAAGAGTTTATGGAGTCTTTCATCTTGACTTCAAAGAATCCATGGAGTGAGCATGGAGGATCTTACAAAGATCTAGTCCGGATTATGCACTGGCATTTTCTGCTCAGGAGTAGACCTTTACATATCCCAATAGAACGAAACTTTTTCCAAGGAATTCAACCCTATGGGGGGTCGCAGTGGTGGTGTCTCTCAAAAAAATGTATTGAGTATGTGCATCATTTTATTCAAGGCAATCCCAAATTTGTGAATTACTTCAAATATTCCTTCATTCCAGATGAGCTGTTCTTCCAGACGATTGTGTCTAATTCACCTTTTGCAGAAAAGGTAACAGGTGATAATCTGACCTATGCCGATTGGCAAAATCCAAATCCTAACTACCCTGCAGTATTAGGCAAACGCGATCTTGATGCATTACTTGCTTCCCCAAAACTGTTTGCCCGGAAGTTTGATGGCAATAGAGATACAGAGATCTTAGATCTGATCGATCAGAGCATACTCAATTCAGCGACAGATCAGAGCTTGGGTGAACCGGCAATTCTGTCGAAACCCTCTGTGGTTTAAGAGTTTCAAAAGCGTATGAGCGAAGAGGGTGGGGTGTTACGTGCAGCACCCCACTCTCTTCGCTTGTACACTTGTTAGGACAATATTGTTGGACTGCCCTCCCAGACCCTTCAAAAGTAAGGTTCTGCTTTTGGAGTCCAGTTATGGATATCTTGCGAGGGTTGCCATAAATATAAATGTGCTATCAAAACCTGAATACGCGGGAGGCTAAAGTTTTTCTGGTCGTCGCTCTTCGATTGAAAGACGGGAACTCTCCACCTCTCAACGTTCAATTATCCAATTTTGATCCAGCAATCTCCCAGAGCCATGGGAGGCTGCACCTCCACACCTCTTGGACTTCGTAAGAGTGAGCCATGCAATACCGACCCGAAGCTGTAAGGGATTTGCAATTTAATCACATCGCCACTGGCAACCACATTAGCGGTAGGGGCGCAAGGCCTTGCGCCCCTACACGGGTATACGATT
>DATNOY010000009.1:0-5191 GCA_036703495.1 Coleofasciculaceae cyanobacterium | reverse complement strand
GCCATCTTGAAAAGCATGAACGCAATCTGAAACGGAAGCAGCGCAAGCTATCCCGCAAAAAAGATAAGACTACCAACAAGCGGCGCAAGGCTAAAAAAGCGCTTGCTAAGGTGCATTCAAAAATCTCCAGAGTCAGAGAAGATTTCCTCCACAAACTATCCCGCAAGATAGTTAACGAAAACCAAGTGATTGTGGTGGAAGATTTGGCAGTCAAAAACATGGTCAAAAATCACAATCTAGCTAAGTCAATTTCTGATGTTAGCTGGGGGATGTTTCAAACCATGCTGAAGTACAAAGCAGAACAAGACGGTAAGGTTTACCTGGAAGTAAATCGATTTTTCCCGTCATCGCATCTCTGCTCAAATACTTTGCTGTCAGTGCCTAAGATGGACTTGAGCGTCAGAATGTTTGCCTGTCCCCATTGCGGGGAAAAGCATGACAGAGACATCAATGCCGCCATCAATATCAGAAATGAAGGCTTGCGGATATTGGCGTTGGGAAGCAGCGCTACTGCCCTTGGAGGCAATGTAAGACCGAAGAAGTATGGGCGCAAGTCTACTACTTCCAAGGCTGTTGCCGGTGAATTGGGAAGCCCGCGCTCTATCGCCTAGCGATGAGCGTCGGGTACTTCACTTAAAGTCTTTAGAAGGTGTTTGATAAAGGTGTTTGATAAAGGATCTGTTGTGATGTGAGGCACTGCTTGATCGCCTGATTTCTCCATCCCTTAACCTGGGGGAACCGCATTCAACGTCTCCGCTATCCAGGAGAAAAGCCAAACTCAAAGCCTCTTTTGTTAAGAAGGATTTCAGGGAATTTGTCCCTTTGGCACTAACGAACATCTTAAAAGTACCTGCAACTCTGGCTCCATTCCAGTTCCCTTTTTCACTATGTCTCGTATTCCTGAACGATCGCCTACTGTCACGCGCAACTCACCGTTGGGTCAGCCCACTGCTCAACAGAATCCCTCTAGTTCATCGGGAAACGCTCCTCCTAAGCCGCCTTGCTCGACTGCTGATGTGATTGTCAGCTTGGATCAAGTGACGAAGGTTTATCCCAACCGTTGCCAAGCCTTAGTGGATGTCAATTTACAAATTCGCAGGGGCGAGTTTTTGTTTATCACCGGCCCCTCTGGATCTGGCAAGTCCACGCTGCTGAAGCTGCTGTATGGCGAAGAGCAGGCAACCCAGGGGGCGATCGCGGTCAATGGCTTAGCCATGTCGCAACTGCGCGGCAATCAGCTTTCCCATTTGCGGCGGCAGATTGGCATTGTTTTCCAGGACTATAAGTTGATTCCCCGCCGCACTGTGTCTGAAAATGTGGCGTTTGTGCTATGGGCGCAAGGCTTTACGCGCAAAGAAATCCAGCGACGGCTGATTCCAACCTTGAGGATGGTTGGCTTGCAGCATAAGGCTGACTGTTTCCCAAATGAGCTTTCGGGTGGTGAACAGCAGCGGGTTAGCATTGCGCGAGCGGTGGTGAACACACCACCTCTGCTCTTGGCCGATGAGCCGACTGGCAATCTTGATCCAGATAATTCCTGGGAAGTCATTAAGATTCTCAGGAAGCTGAATGCGATCGGCATCACAGTCGTGGTAACGACGCATGATGAACAGTTGGTACGGCAATCCAACCATTCTGTGGTTCAGGTTCGCAATGGCAGGCTTTATCGGATTCAAGCTTAAGGCAAGCCTTTTAAGCAGGCGTTGCTGAACCCAAGGATATTTGCTCTTATCCCTTGGGTGTACAAGGTAGCTTCCCAGGGCGCATCCTTCAATTCAGCAAGGTCGATTCAGCAAGGCCGATTTTGCTTAAGCTGGGTTTGATCGGGTGCCAGCATTGAGCAACCGATCGCGAATCGAGTTCAGCTGGTTTTGGTTATCTACAGGCGATCGCGGTTTTGGCAAGTCTGAGTCGGGCCAGAGCGGTAAGTCAAAACATGGGCATACCAAACTCTGAGTTCCGACGGGCAGCATTGGTATCGGCATTTCGCAGCGGGCGCAGGGCACCACTTCCCAGGCAGAACTTAACAGTTCGCCAATGGTTGCCGTAGCACCATCTAGATAATACTTGTCGGAATTTGTCTCAATTTGCTGCCAGCACTGCTCAAACTCAGGGCTATAGCGATCGCCCTGCACCACCGTCTGTGGCAGTAGGGTTGCACCCTGATCAGACAGTACTGGTTTACCCAACTGAAACCAATAGGCAAGATATTGTCTGACTTGTTCTTTGGAGGCCATGGCGTTTTTGATTCACTGAACTAGCAGCGATACGGTGCTTAGTCTTTATCCTAGCGATTCAACTTAGCAGATTCGAGCGTGAACCTGTAGCAAACGTTAAGGTTGATGTCCAAAAGAGGGAACCGCTGTGGCGGAACGACTGAAAAAGTTTTGCTTCTTTATCTTTCCGCTTGGCTCTTCCCCAAAGGCTCTCCCAGTTGACATAAATTTAAGGCATAGCCGCCCGTCACCAGATAGACGGGATTGGCGATCGCCCCGATCCGCCGGGTCAAATTGCCCAGACGATCGCGAAATAGGCGTCCGAGGGCATAGGCAGGCACAACCCCCCAGCCCGTCTCTTCAGCAACCAAGATGACCTGGCACTGAACTTGGGATAGGCTAGACAGCAAGCCTTGCACAGTCTGCTCCCAGGTGGGCTCATCCTGCTCCAATAAGTTTGCCAACCAGGTGCCTAGCGAATCTACCAATAAACAGTCAGCAGCAGCGGCGTTATCTAGCACCTTTGTCAATTGGACGGGTACAGCCAACGTTTGCCAATGGGCAGGACGACGCTGTTGATGCCGCCCAATCCGCGCCTGCCATTCTGGATCATCAGGATGGCTCTGGGCAGTTGCCACATATACTACTGATCGTCCGGATTGGGCGGCCAGCGCTTCTGCCCACTCGCTTTTCCCCGATCGCGCTGCCCCCGTTACCAAAATCACCTGGGCGATCGCAGACGGGTTGTTCAATATCTCCTGGCTTGTCATAGAAATTTGCCAGCGGTTAGGGCTAATCGTAAAACAAAAGCGTAATTTTTCAGAGTAGATCTCGCTAGAATAAAATTCAAGTCAAGGTGCAGGGGTGATTTCGAGTGATCGGTCTAAAATCTTGACGCCGGCTGGGGATAAAGGCAACTATGAAACCTGAACTAAGACGAATTGAGGCAACGTTGGGTCAGCTCAACAACAGCCAGAGCCGAGAGCAGTTCATTACCGATGTCCGATCGCATCCGGCAGGTCAAAGCAGCGCTCGCTCACAACAGCTGCAAGCCTTTCCCTTGCCCCATGCTGGTTCAGAATCTCAGCCCCACACCATTGTCCCCCCTGCTGTATCATCCGCTTTGCCGAAGCGGAGCACCGTAGAAATGGTACAGCCGTTTCCGGTTCAGGACAACCCCAAGTCTCCGGCTTTACCCCGAGCCAAGTCGCCCAGTATCAGCAATCATCGGCATGCGGCTAATCCCAGTCTGGCTGTGAGTCTGCTCAAAGAAATTGAAGTGAAGGTAGGAGCCTGGCAGCAGGAGTTAGAACAAGTTATTCAGCAGGTGCGATCGCTCTATGAAGAAGGCCCGATTGTCGATGGGTGGTTAGAGTCGCATTCTCCTAACGGGGCAGCGCAAGTGGTACAGCCCAAAGCGGCAGCCCTGCGCCATGTTGAGATTGCAGACTTGATGGAATATGTCGAGGAAATTTGCAGCGTCAAGCCTGCGGCAGAAGAACCGGTCGGTACGCACTACCGGCTTTGCGGTTTGGATACGGATGGTCAACTTTGGGCGCGTCCCTGTCCGGCGCAGCAGGTTCCCTATGTAAGTTTGGCGATCGCCCGCTATCAAAAACTTCGCATCCTGCTCGGCAAAAAGCAAACGTTAGAAAACCGCCTGCAGCATCTAGTGCAAACCTTGACGTTACTACATGGACAGCTTGAGTAGCCCGGTGGAAAGATCGTTAGCCCTGCAGATTCTCTGGGCACTCTAGCAGCAGAAGGCTGGACGGATTACATCCGCTGGCCGGCTTGAGTTGTCCGTGAGGCACAATCCTATGCCCGAGCCGCAGATTTCTGCGATTATTTGCACTCATAACCGCGATCACTATTTAGGAGCTGCGATCGAAAGCCTGCTGGCTCAAGACTTTTCTGAACCCTTTGAAGTCATCGTAGTGGATAATGCGTCGAGCGATCGCACGCGGGAAGTGGTTGCAGCGTACCTGTCTGATTCTCGGTTGCGCTATGTCTACGAGTCCGTTACGGGTCTGTCGGTTGCTCGTAACACAGGCGCTCAGGTTGCCCAAAGTCCAATTCTGGCTTACTTAGATGATGATGCAGTCGCTAGTCCGCAGTGGCTACGCATTCTCTATGAAGCGTATCAACAAGCAGAAAAGCTAGCGATCGCGGGCGGCAAGGTGACGTTGCTGTGGGATGTCGGTACTCAGCCTCCCGCTTGGCTCTCTTCAGGATTGGCAGGCAATTTGGGCGCTTATGATCTGGGCGATCGCCCCCTCTTGATCACGCAACCGGGACTGACGCCCCGAGGTTTGAACTATTCGATCCGGCGCAGCTTTCTAGATCAGGTAGGCGGGTTCGATCGCAACCTGGGACGGGTTGGCAACAATCTGCTGTCTAACGAAGAACTGCAAATGACGGAAATGGCGCTACTGAAAGGCTGGCAGGTGGTCTATCTACCCGATGCCCAGGTTGCCCATCATGTCTCTCCAGAACGCCTGCAATTCACCTGGTTTCTGAAGCGAGGTTGGTGGCAAGGCGTGAGTGAGTTCTACCGGGAGCAGCAGACCAGACAAACTGGACTTCGGCAGCTGACCCACGGCAGCGAAAAGCTCTTGCGAGGACTGTGGCGATCGCTGAAATACTGGCATGACCCAGCCCAACGCTACGACAACTTTGCCTACGCCTACGGACAAGTGGGCTACCTGCAAGCGGCTATCCAGGGCATGCTGCAACAGGTCTTCAGATCTTTCAAATAATTATCCTTCAATCCCTTCATCCTCGTCATGACCAAGCTCCCTATCTCCGTTCTCATTCCTGCCAAAAACGAAGAAGCCAATCTGCCTGCCTGTTTGGATAGTGTGGCTCGCGCCGATCAGGTTTTTGTGGTGGATTCCCAGAGCAGCGATCGCTCCATCGAAATTGCTGAAGCCTATGGTGCAACGGTCGTACAGTTCCAGTTCAATGGACGCTGG
>DATNOY010000008.1:0-5377 GCA_036703495.1 Coleofasciculaceae cyanobacterium | reverse complement strand
AATCTTCTTGAGAATGGGAATCGATGAGCCATAAACCAGAGGCAATTTTAGGCAACGCTACGGACAAGCTGAGTCCCTGCTGCAGCGCCGTTACCAACAATCCCAGAGCTTCTACCAGCTTAGGATCCCAGCGTTCCCCTTGCTGCGCTTGGCAATCTGCTAAGGCTTGAGTCAAGGTTTGTTCTGGAGAGGTGGATTCTAAAGAAGCTGAAGCCGATCGCGCCTGCGCCACCCGCTGCTGAAACTCTGCCACTAGCGCCAAAATTCGCGACTCGATCGGGATCTCATCACCGGCTAAGCCGGCCGGCTGTCCAGAACCATTCCACCATTCTGATTGATGGGTGAGAATTGTAGCGATCGCACTTAACCGCTGCATTTTCCGCAACACTTGAATTCCAGGTACCAGTGGGCAAGCTGGGGCCATGGTAGGGGATTCTGCAGCATCACTCACAGAGGTTCCCGAACTGAGGGCAGTTTCTACAGGCTGTAGAAACGCAATGCGGTGGAGTAGTCCCGCCAGCCGCAGCCGATGCAGCTGCCAGGAGGGTAAATCTAGCAGTTGCGCCATAGCTTCAGATAAGGCAGCCACTTCGGCGGCAGCCATGGGATTGCTCAGATCCGTCTGGTCAATCAGCTGGGCTACTCGCAAAAAGGCTTGTAGTTCGTTGGAGGTGAGGTTGTTATCCAAAGAAGGATGCAACACAAACGAGGCAGGCGCGATCGCCGAATGGCGCGGCTGCTGGGAAGTCTGCAAATAATCAACCACCCGAGCCACCACTTCGCCCATATGATCCGCCGTGGGCAGTCCGCAAAAGGCCGTTTCCTGCTGAACCAGGGGAGTAATGTCTTGAATATGCCGACTCAAGCGCTGTTGCAAATCCGGGTTGTAGCGGCCGATATGCTCCACCATCAGCTCGGCGGTTTCCAACACCAGCCCAGGTTCAAACGTCCACAGTCCGTAGAATTTACGCTCTAGATCCGCTTTGGGAAATCCTGCCGCTCCATAGTCTGCCTCCGAGAGCTCTTGACATAGCACCATGGCAGTATAGTTGGGCGACAGAATCACCAAGTGCCACTCCTGCGCCACCGGATCGGTTGCAGCTAAGCTCACCAAGGCCACATCCGATCGCTGTCCTGTAGGATGCTCCTCAAATCCAGCATCAGGAGCCGCCAGAATCGCCACTTGACGAGATTTTTCGGCAATCTCGCGATAGCGATCGGCTTCTTCTAGATACCATTTACCACGCTGAAAGGCCGTTAAGACTAGCGGCGAGTAGTCTGCCGCCAAAATGGCATCTTCCAACGCATGACAAAGCGCCACCAGCGTGTTCTTGTAGTAAACGCCAAAATTAAGCGGGCGCTTATTTGCGTCACTTGCCTGGTGAGCCGACTGCAGCCGATCGAGAATGGAGCCTTCTAGCATGAATAATTTAGACGTTAATTGACTTTAATTCAGGGGATATAAAAAACGCTGAGCTAGCGGATTAAGGGCAACCTACACAGACACTAACTCTTTCTTTGGCTCGATCGGCGCACTTAGAGCTTCCTCCAAGGGGGCTAAACCGAGCCGCTGCTCCAGAATATTCATCACCTCGCGCCCAAAGTCGTTGGGGTTTTGCCGCCACGCCTGGAGGCAAACCTCCCCAAAAAACGATCCTAGGGGTTCAGGGTTCCAGAGTAACTTTTTGGCCGTCCAGGGCATCACACTCATCGGGTTGTAGCCCGGCTTAATGATATCTTTGCCAAACGCATAATCTTCCAGATGGGTATGCGGTTGCAAGCCAATGAAGAAGATAGCCGGCTCGACCTTATCGGCTCCAAAAATTCGCTCCAGCTCCCGGTGATAAGCCACCGTTTGCCGGATGGTTTCGAACGTTTCATCAATCACGTTAAACGAATAGTTGACCGACACCAGCTCGTTAAAGCCTGCAGACTTTAAATCGCGACAGTTTTGTAAAACGGTTCGCAAATTGTAGCCCATGCGCATTTTACGAATGAGTTCTTGAGATCCGCTAGTAATGCCAATCTCAAAGTAGTTCATTCCCGTTTTAACCATCAGGTCGCAGAGTTGGGGAGTCAAATTATCTGCGCGGATATAGGCAGCCCAATGGATATCCGTCATGCCCGCCTCCACAATTTTCTGGAGTAGCTCGACGGCATCATCCATAAACCGTCGGGCTGGAATAAATTGGGCATCGGTAAACCAAAAGTTGCGAACCCCGCGTTCGTACAACTGCCGCATCTCATTCACCACTTCTTCAGCCGGATTGATCCGCACCTGCTTGCCTTCTACCACGGTGTAAATGCAATAGCAGCAATTATGAGGACAGCCCCGCTTGGTTTGCACACCAACATAAAAGTCGCCATCTTGCAGGTAGTACTGAAAATCCGACCAAATGCTGCTGATGTAGTCATAGTTGCAGGCCGACTTTTCTAGGGGAGTAGGCTGCTCATGGATGAGGCGATCGCGAGGCGTTGCTTCTCCTACCACATAGCAGCGCTCCCCAGAAATATCTTGCCCACGCAGCAATTTTTCCAGCAGGGTTTC
Source organism: Coleofasciculaceae cyanobacterium (assembly GCA_036703495.1). Classification (GTDB taxonomy): domain Bacteria; phylum Cyanobacteriota; class Cyanobacteriia; order Elainellales; family Elainellaceae; genus Drouetiella. Next base: position 2,829 of record DATNOY010000008.1, on the reverse strand, counting down.
GCCTTCTCCTACCGACACAATTACACCCTTGGGTAAGATTTTGCCCATCTGCTCGTAGAACACGCTGACTGCACCACCCCCCACGATCAATCGTGCCGCTGGGTTATGCCGCCGCGCCCGCTTCAGTCCACGCTTAATTAAGCCTAGATTGCGCCAAAGTTCGTCATAGTAGGACACCGCCATCCGCAACCCGCCGAGCGCTCCCCGTAACTTCAGCAGCGGATTACTGGAATAGAACAGCTCAAAGGCATTTTGTAGCGGGTTGCCGCCGCGCCCGCCAACTGGCGCATAAATCTGAATATCTCGCCAAGAGAACACCAGCAGCGTCGGCTGAAACTGATCAATACAGCGATCGAGAGCGGTATTAAAGTCCAGGGGCGGCACGGTGCCCAAATCAAAAATCTGCTGCTCAATCTCTGGAAATAGCTTGTGAACATGATCTGCCAGATAGATTACCCCAATGGGAAAAATCGGATTGCAAGGGAGACGAACGTAAAGAATGCGTTCCTGCAGTGCCGCTGCGTTAGATTCCTGTCCATTTAGCATTCTTCCCACAATGGGAGAATCGCTCGATTGACTCTGGTTCTGTTGCAATTTCATGGTAGTTAGACAAGCGGATTGCCGAGTGCTGAGGGCTGAGCAGCTCTCACTCAGTTCTTTCAGTGAGATCTGGTCAGTGAGATCTGTGAGTTCATAAAAAAATTATGAGATGCAGATTCACATAACTTCACGATACCACTGACTCTCCTTGACCTGCACGGAAGTTTCTCCGCAGTTTCAACAAAAATAGAACTGAACAGCGAATACTCTATCTAGAGGGAGAAAAGCTGCACTAGAGCAACGGCACGCAGCTCAAAGAAAGGCTTGGGATCAGGCTTAACTCAGATCGGCAAAACGGTTGAGGTACAAGCATCTATTCCTTAGGTTGTGGCACGGTAAGATCTGTTAAGTCAGAGAGATTTGTTAAGTCAGACAGTTGGTAGTCGCGTTTACAACGAGCGGGGATCAGGGAATGCTAGGGTCTGTTATGACAAGTTCGTTGAGTAAAGCTCCTGCATCGTTATGTCTCAAATTTTTGATCCCCTTCCTAGCGATTCCACTGATCAGGTTCTCTGCTGCTACGTCAATGCGACTAGCAAAATTCAAATTGCCCGAATCTCTAATATCCCTAACTGGTATTTTGAACGGGTCGTTTTTCCAGGACAGCGTTTGGTATTTGAAGCACTGCCCCAAGCTCATCTGGAGATTCACTGTGGCATGATGGCAAGTGCGATCTTAGCTGACACTATCCCTTGCGATCGCTTGCGACTTGAGTCAGAGCTGGAGACGGGTTTGGCAATTGATGCTGACGACGTATCATCCGAACCTTTAGCAACGGCAGCTTTAGCTGATTAATATATTGATTAATCTGTGGTTTCTGCTCTCTGTCTGTTCCAGACAACCTTAAATAGGGCACGACCCAAATTGATTACAAAACAAATTTTTCATCTCGTTACAGCAATTTTAGTTTCCTGCAGGAAGTTGCGCCCCGGCTAGAGTGTTATAGTCCTCCCAAGTTTTCCTTCAACCATAGCAAACTGCTCATTTTTCAGTAATAGTCCCCCTGTGTCTTCTCCAATAGGATGCAGGGGGATTGTTTTAGGAGATTTCCAGCAATTAAATTAGCTTTGTAGTACGGGCATCTTGCCTGCAGTGCGAGCGAGACGCTCGCACTGCAGGTAAATTCTTATCCAGAAATTGCCTTAGTCATATTTATATCGGTGTGCCCTCGGCTCAAACCAGATGATGTTGAGTCTTTTTTAGTGTCTATGCATTCGTCTTCTATGCAGGTATCTATAGAGATCCCGCTTCCGCTACCTTGGTGAAGAGAAAATTCAAAAACTTTGCTGTAGGCGAGCTTTATTTCTTATCATCTTTGAGCCTCGATTAAATCATTTCAATCAGCAAGGGGCTGATGAACGGGGGTGGGGGGCATAGCCCCACGCCCCTATTCATCAGCGATTAACCAGATTTGATAGGAGAGGCATCAGCGCTAAACCTAGTAAAAAGCTTGAGGGTCAGCAAACGATGTCACCATTTCCGGATAATATACCCAAAACTTCATGAAAAATTCACAATGGCTTATTTAGAACTACATAGGAGTTAGGAACTTATAGACCTATCAGATTTTCTCAAGTCTCATTGCTCAAATTTTCCAAAACTTTTTGCCAGAAGCTGCTTCAGCCCAAGTCTTTAACCTTTTTTAGCCAGATTCAGTCAGCCTAACCTATGCCTCAGATTGTTTTAGTGAACCCCTTAATCCCACCCAATACAGGAAATATTGCCCGCACCTGTGCTGCTACAGGCACCGCTCTGCACTTGGTTGGGCCGTTGGGCTTTGAAATTAGCGATCGCTATCTCAAGCGAGCAGGTCTGGACTACTGGGAATATGTCGATTTGCATTACCACCCGACTTTGGCTGAGTTTCAGAGCTACTACCAGCAACAAACCGGCCGGCAAGTTGGTTTTAGCACTTCAGGAACGTATAGCTATGTAAAATTTCAATTTCAGCCTACCGATTGGCTCCTGTTTGGTTGTGAAACTCAGGGGCTGCCGCGCCAGGTGTTGGCAGATTGTGATGCAACGGTTCATATTCCCATGTCGCAATCGGGCGTGCGCAGTCTTAACCTATCGGTGAGTGTGGCAATCGGTTTGTTTGAAGCCCGCCGACAGCTCGGCTTGATGGGGTAATCTGCGGGACTTGCGAAATTCTCAAAAATTTTTTTGCAAGTTTCCGTAAACTGCGATCGCTCGGTTGTAGTTGCACAAAGATCAGCTAGTTCGGTTGAA
>DATNOY010000007.1:0-2335 GCA_036703495.1 Coleofasciculaceae cyanobacterium | reverse complement strand
GCACAAATAAGAGCTGGGTGTATAGCCCTAGCGCTACGGTGGCACCATAGGCGATCCAGCGGTGGCGATGAGGCGATCGCATGGCCCACAGCAGCACCGCACTGGAGAGTAGCGTCAATACCGTCCACAGGCTATAGGGGCGAGCTTCCTGGGCATACAGCACATGCAGCGGCGACACTGCCACGATCGCCAGCCCGACCCACGCCACCGCCCGCCCGACCTGCGGTTCAAACAGCTCTCGAGTCAGCCAAAACATGCAGGGGAAAACCAGCAGACTCAACACCGCTGACAGGCTACGAATGCTGGTAACTGAATAGCCAAAGATTTGCGTCCACAGCCGCGCCAGCAAGAAATAGAGCGGCGTATGCTCGGCATTACCCCGCAGCGCCTGCAACGTATCACCCCAGTCGGCATCGGCACTGGGGCTTTGATATCGCTGCAAGGTTGCCATATCGATCACCTGGCCCTGGTACACTTCTTGGATAAACTCGGTCTGGGTATGCCCCGACATCCGCAGCGAAGTCCGGGCTTCGTCTAGCCAGTAAACCTTTTCGTCTAGCTGGTAGAACCGAAAGAACACGCCCAACATGACTAGCGCAATCACCGAGTACCGTAGCCACCGAGACGGCGATCGCCGCTTATCGGGTTGCTCATCCTCAAGTTGATCGTCCTCAGGTTGTTGAGTTTTCTCTAGTCGAGCCATATTGCCACCCGCATCACGCCACCAAATTCACAAAATACAGCATTCTCAGGGTCAATCCCAAGTAGGCCCGCTGGACAGAGAATGGAATATCCTATTGAAGCTCCCCCATTCCTACCCCCTATTCTCCATTCCCCATTCCCATGCCCCTTTTCAAAACCACCCGATCTCAGACCGTTTTCTGGTTCAGCTTGAGCCTGGTACTAGCGGCGATCGGCTGCTTGTTGATTCTGAAGCAATCCTTTAGCGGCGAGTATGTGGTGCAGGACGATGTGCGGCAGCATGTATTTTGGATGCAGCGATTTATCGATCCGCAGCTGTTTCCCAATGACCTGATTGCCGACTACTTTCAGTCCCTTGCCCCTTGGGGTTACCGGCAGCTTTACCAGGGATTTGCGGCAATGGGGGTTAATCCTCTTGTGCTGAGCAAGCTGCTGCCAGTGCCGCTAACCCTGCTCACGGCAGCCTATGCCTTTGGCATCGGTATGCAACTTTTGCCTTTGCCCTTTGCCGGATTTGTTGCCTCTGTCCTCACCAGTCAGGTGCTCTGGATGCATGATGATGTGGTGTCTGCCACGCCTAGAGCATTTTTGCCACCGCTATTTCTGGCGTTTTGGTACTATCTGCTACAGCGAGATACAAAGCCAGTTTTTTGGCGATCGCTCTTGCCTTGCCTGGTAGCCATTGTTTTGGAAGGACTGTTCTATCCTCAGTATGTGCTGGTGTTTGCAGGCATCGCGGTGCTGCAGTTGGTGAAGTGGCAACCTGGTAAACTTCGCCTGACGCAAGACCGACAGGATTACCTATTTTGTGGCGCTTGTTTGGGTGTGGCGGCACTAGTGCTGCTGCCGGTCGCCCTCTCCGCTTCCCCTTATGGTCCCGTGATCTCGGGGGCTGAGGCGCGGCAGCTGACGGAATTTTTGTCCATCGGACGCAATCGGTTCTTTTGGAAAGATCCCCTGCGCTTTTGGTTGGTAGCAGATCGGAGCAGCTTGTTTCCCGCCTTTAGACCCTGGTTTTTAGCCATCGGTATTTTTCTGCCCGTCCTGCTGCACTTTGGGAAACGGTATCCCGCTCAGCTGCCGCTGATACAGCAGGTCAGTCGCAAAACGGTCGTGCTGCTACAGGTGGTCATCGTTGCACTGTTCCTGTTTTTTGCGGCCCATCTGCTGCTCTTCAAGCTGTACTTACCCAGTCGCTACACGGAGTATACGCTCAGGTTTACCCTGGTGTTTGCCACAGCGATCGTCCTAGTCGTCTTGCTGCATGCAGCCTGGCACTGGCTACACCAGCAGACCCCTCCAAAACGGTATCAGCAATTTTTGGTCTGGACGCTGACTTTAACGGTGGCAGCCGGGTTGCTGCTTTATCCTAGCGTTGACGGTCAGGCGATTAAAAGTTACTGGGTGGGCGAACACCCGAAACTCTACCAATTCTTTGCCCGGCAACCCAAAGATATTAGGATTGCTTCCGTAGCGCGGGATGTCGATAATATTCCTACCTTTGCTCAACGATCGCTTTGGGTGGGACGAGAATATGCGCTGCCCTACCAAGTAGGCTATGCCAATCAATTTCGCCAGCGGGTGATTGATACCCTGCAGGCTCAGTACAGCCTGGAGCCTTCTGTGTTAGCTA
>DATNOY010000006.1:0-2639 GCA_036703495.1 Coleofasciculaceae cyanobacterium | reverse complement strand
AGTGGGAGAGTGGGAGAGTGGGAGAGAACAAGCGGGACAAGCGGAAACAGGAAACCCTTATCCCCTCACCCTCTCACCCCACTCCCCACTCCCCTTATTCACCCAGGGTGATGCCTCCCGGCATTTGAAACAGTCCGGCTTGAGTAGAAGAAGCTGTAGCAGCCGCAGCATCTTGCCGTCTCTGGGCTGTGTTAATTTCGTTGAGTTCTTCAGCTTGTTGAGCGTTGAGAATGTTGGCAAAACTGCGATCGATTTGAGCTTGCTGGCCCTGCATGACTAAGGCACTTTGATTTTCTGCTGATAAGGCTGCTTGCTTAGCTGCGATCGCACTTTGTTGAGATATGTTTCTCATAATGTTCTGTGTGACATCTTGACCTTCTGAATCAGCACCCAATTCCATTGAATTTTGGCTCTCGCGATCAGTTTGCTCTACGTTCTGCTGGACAATTTCTTTCATCTGAGCTTGCTTTTGTTGAGCTTCTTTACTGAGAGTGGCTTTATTGGCTTCACTGACAGCACTTTCTCTTTCTGCGAGTTCTGCGGTATTCTCTTTGAGGCTGTAAGAATCTTGCGGTCTCTTCTCTAAAGCAGCGGATAGTTTTGTCCCTTCGCTTTCGGAGGTGTTGCCGTCCATTATGCTTTTAACTGCTTCTTTTAGGTCTGGAACTTTCAATTCTCCCAGGAATGAAGAGAGGGTTGACTCTATTTCACTGCTGAATTTTTCGACTTTGTTTAACAAATTGTCCCAGATGCCTGAAATGCTGTCGGAGATGGTGGAGATGGTATCTGAAATTTCGCCTGTTATGCCGCTAATTGTGTTTTCTATACCTCCTATTTCTTTCGGGTTGTTCAAGAAGTTATTAGCTGATTGTTGGATTTGGCTTTCTATTTGTTGATTGGGAACTGTGAAGCTGGAGCGGTTGAAAGTGCTGCTGTTAGGATTGTTTAAGCTGGGAAGCTGTGTTGCAGTCGGATTGCTGTCAGAGGTTTGAGCTTTTGCTTCAACAGAATTTAGTATTAAGCTCAGCCAAATTGCAGGAATGCCGAGGGCAAGTTTAACAAGCAATTTCGGTGATTTCATCGGTTTTTCTCCGTCTAGCTAGCAATAAGGTCTTGAGGGGATTTGTGTCCATTGATATCAGTGACTGCATTCTTGCCAATATTGGTTAATGAACGCCCTTCTTTAACGGCTTGTACATATTCAGAGGCAAATTGTTTGAGTGCTAGCAGTTGCCCTTTTAACGTATTGGGATATTGAGCCATCACTCGGGCGCGGGCCATCAATTCAGCTTGATTGTTAGCCACACTTGCTAATATCATTTCGCCTGGATAGTATCGGCTTTGCCAGAAACGACCTCCTTTTTCAATTAGCCAATTGGAATAAAGGTCGGCAGCTCTGGGAAGGAAAGCTTCTGTGGCATTCTGGCTAATAATTTCAGCCGGATACCCCAAATTTTTGATCCAAGAAGTGGCTCCGTTTGATGTCAATCTTCCGGTAATTCGATACACCATGTTTTGCATAATGATAGTTCCCGCACTACAATCGCAAATACTGTCGATATCTTGGGCTAGCAAGAGCACTGAAATGCCATTCTTTCTACCCACTGCACAGAGTTCGCCTACTACTTCAGCAAATCCATCTTTCTTAAACAAAATCGAAAGTTCATCTCCGATAAATAGGCTTTTAGGGTGAGAAAGTGCGTTGCGAATGCAAGCAGCGTGGGCGTTAATTGCCATTAAATACTGGTCTTGTTCGTTACCCAAACCGCTAAGGGCAAAAAACTTAACAGCGGGTTCGGGTGAAAAGGTACTCGGTCTGCCAATTGCTTTCCCTAAAGGTGAGGCTAGTAATGCGTTGCATTGAGTGATAATTTGGTTGATGGCAATGCGGTCGAAGTCGGTAAAGTTTTGCAGGTTGAGTTGCTCTTTCGTGCAGAATTTTAGGAGGTTTTTGAGGGTTGGCATTTCTTGCCACGCGGTCGATTTCCAGCCTTTTTCAAATGCCGTATTGTAGCGCTCGATAATGTCTGGGTCTTCCAGAAATTTTTTCAGAGTTAGCAGCAAAATGGCATCGACTCGCTGCGCTAGTTTTGGGTCGCGGACTTTGCCCATGCTGATAATAGTCAGCGCTTTTCTGATAAACTCTTTCCATTGGTCTAGTCGGCGCGATCGTTCTTCTCTGTCAAAACGCCTCAAATCGGGTATTTCGAGTAGATTCGAGCTGCCAGAGGTGATGTCGTAGTACGCACCGTCGTCGCCTAACAGTTTCACTGCTGTCTCAAAGGTACTGCCGCTTCCTGCTGAGATATCCATGCCGACGACTGGGATATTAGCGGCTATTGCATCTGCTGCAAATCGCCATCCCAAAACACTTTTACCGGAACCAGACTCGCCTGTTATAACGGCGCGGCTGGTTTGGTTGTGCATGAGGTCAACGTACACGGGTTTGCCGCCTTTGGTGATGAATTCAACTCCTTTTGAGTCGATGTCCCTTACAGCAGTTAAGGGCAAAATACCGGGGACAGTTTCGGTGTCTAAGGTGAGGCGGCGTTCGTTAATTAGCGAACTGCTGTGCAACAGCCAGCTTACAGTAATGGGCAAAGTTTCTAGCCACAGTTGCCAAGCAATGTTGCGCTCTC
>DATNOY010000005.1:0-2575 GCA_036703495.1 Coleofasciculaceae cyanobacterium | reverse complement strand
TGGCTGGCTTAACAGGTTTCGTCGTTTGAGCCAACCAGGGTTCAACAAGAACGATCGGGGTTGACATAGCAATTCACCGCAAGAGATTGATTGTTTGATCGATGTGGATAGGTATAGCTGTCGCCACAAAGCTAAAAACGGAACGAGGAGGCTTTTCCTAGCGGTTTCACCCTGCACCCTGCCATCCTTTGGGCTACGGCTACATAGCGCTTCGCGCTCGAACATAGCAATCTCAAATGATTTGTGAGCAGGGGGTAGAAGGGGTATTGCCCCCTCCTGGGAACTCCGTCCCCAAACCTCGCTTGGGTTTTCTCACGACTAATTTAGGACTGCTATCAAACCAAACTATTTCCTGAAAACGAGGCTTCCAGAAAATAATCTGTACTTCACGCCCTTAAAAACAGCTATATATTTCAGAATGCCCCTATCCCTGAGAATTCCACCAGAGCAATGGACGGTTCACCCGATTGGATGAACCCTTCTCTTTATAAAGATCATTACAAGCGAATTGACTGAAATCAGGGTGATGTTTGAGACAAGATGCTGCCTTTTTTGGGTGTCTTTTTGGAAGGGGCTGACAGACAACGCTGTCAGCCTGATTTTTCACTGCGCCACCGCACCCGGTATCCCCGTGCATCCAGGTAGCAAAGATAGGGAGTTTGACTATAGCGTCCTAAGCCGCCTATCCACCATGGATCAAGCGTGAAATAGATCTGGTGGCCCGTGAGTCCATCGCAGTAGAAGGCGATCGCATCTCCCAGGCTATGCCGCTGCTGAGCCGTGCCTGCCTGGCGATCGTCTTCAGGGCAGTACCACCGGGTAACCCGCAAGGGACGACCAATCCGATCCCAGGCTTGCTGGGCCAACTCAGCCACCCGAACAATAGCATCAATTGTTTCTTGATGCTGAGGCAGGTAAAAGCCGCCCTGCGTAGCTTCTGCCCAGGTGAAATAGCCATTAGGCAAAATGCTAGCCGAGATTTGCAAGTTCTCAGGTGTCCAGCGATCCGGCCGTGGCGGTAGAGGCAACGGTTCCGGATGGGGCAAGGCATCCGGTGAATTGCGCTGTGTCCGCTCCATGCGGATGAGATCATCCAGGAGAGACTGAATCGTTCGTTCCCGCCCGTCTAAGCCTCGCCAGAGCTGCACCAACCGAATCAAGGCTTCACGTTGGCGATCGCTCTCTTGATAGGTGGTCGGAATCCGCTTGATGAAATCTAGCAGGGAGCGATCGAGTTGGGCCGCTGCATTAATCAAGGCATTGCGATCGGGGTTACTGGCCGTTAGCACCCGTGAATCTACCCCTAGCGCCTTCAAAGCCGCTCCTCGAGAGTCCAGATCCTGCCACAGGCGGAAGGTTTCTGTCATAGCGTTGCGCTGCTCGCCTTTACCTTGATACTGCTGCGGCAACCGTTGAGCGAAGGTAATCAGGGCCGGATCAAGCAGGTTAATCGCTGCTTCAGGAGAGGTATTGGTTTGCAGAGAGGCGATCGCCGCTTCCCGTGAATCTAACTGCCGCCAAAGCTGCGTCATGCGCAGTAGCGCTTCTCGTTGGTGAGGGTAGCCCGCATAAAACGGCGGAATCTGTTGAATGAACTGCACTAGCGGCCGATCGAGCGTTGTCTCATCAAGCTGGGCAAACCCTGGATCAGTTTCGCTGATCCGCAGCAAAGAGGCGATCGCCAGCTGCTGCGTGTTGAGTTTTCGCCAGATGCGTACGGCTTCCAAAAAAGCCTGCCGCTGATAGGACAAGCCCAGGTAATAGCGAGGAATTTGCTCTGCTAGCTGGATTAATGCCGGGTCAAGAAACGATTGTTTAGGGGGCAGATGATTGGCAGACAGATCCTGCGTCACCTGATCTCGATAGGCTTGCGTCAGGGCTTGCGCATCCGTCGCTTCTAGACGGGCTGCCACCAAATCGCTGGCAGGTGGATTGTAGCCATTGGCGATCGCTTGCAGAAAGCGATCGGTGTAGCGTCCTGCATCAACATCCCAAATATCAGCGCCTTTCCAGCCTTGAGCCGTGAGCTTATCAGTGATGCTGCGGACTGTGTTGGCGGCAAATTGGACTTGTTCGGCAAACCGGTCAACTTGCTCTAGAGCAAGCCGGTTGGCAGGCGAAATGCCTAATCCGACTTCACCGTCCTCCAGCGCCGGACGATGATGCACAGCGTAGAGCGCCGCCAGCAGCGCCTTGTGAATTCCTGCCCGTACTGCTTCATTAAGATAATGGTAGTTGCGCTGATCGGCGCTGAGTCCTGCCATAGCTGCCTTTACGTCCTAACCGTCCTGATATCCACATCGGGTGGCGTTTTACATCTGCCGGCCCTGTTTTGTGCCGTTGCTGTTTTATAAAATTTGCGGCGCAAATCTCTTTGACCAGCAGGCCTAGAACATTACCAACATCCTGATAAATGGTAGATGGAATTTGCCAATTCAGTACGAATGTTTTGCAAGGTTACAGGCTTTATTGACCCAATACCTGATTTATCTAATGCCTTTAGCCAGTAATTTCAGCATCACTTGCTCTACGCCTTCCACAGCTTTGGATAGGGGGAAGCGATCGCCCACATAGG
>DATNOY010000004.1:0-3902 GCA_036703495.1 Coleofasciculaceae cyanobacterium | reverse complement strand
CGAACTCCGTCCAATATTTTAGTTGGAGCAACCTGTAGCCAAGAGATTCCAATTATCGATAAACTAAATTACAGCTGTTGAAGCTCAGTAGGACAAGTCTGGTAATGCGCGTCTTAGAATCAGCGCTGTGCATGTTGTGAGCGATCGCCTTCTTGACCTGATCAATCTGACTACTCGATCGCCAGCGGTAAGACAGGCTCAAAAATTTAATTGGAACAACTATTTAAAGATATGGTTCTAATTATAAATTCTTCTGCTAAACTTACAGCATGAAGGGATCACGGACTAGCGTTTGACCCTTCTAGCTTTTAACATAGCCCCCTATTCACTCTCCTGATCCGACTAGGAGGATGACTAGCATGGCTGCACCCTAATGCACCCCTCCAACGTTCGCAACCCCGATCGCGCAAGCCTTGGCATCGTTTAGGCAAAGTTGACTGAGCCATTCCTTGTCTTTTTCATCAACCATCAAGTTCTATGCATCAATATATTCCTCTACTTGCCGCTACTTTTCTAGTTCCAGCCAGTTTACTGATAGATACCCCTAGTTTGGTCGCCCACCAACCTCTCGCCGCTGAAGATGTTAAAGTAACCGTCCATTTAGTTCCAGATGATTCTCCTTACGCCGGACAGCCAAGCTTAACCTGGTTTCATCTGATGCGTGCAGACGGTAAAACAGTTCCCTTATCCGACTGTAATTGCAATCTGACGGTCTATGATTCGCAAAATCAAGTCATAGCCCGTCCTCAACTGGCTGAAACTGCGGTTGAAGGACATGAACAACCCATGGGCACAAACATTACTTTCCCAAATGCTGGAAAATATGAACTCGTTTTTGCTGGCGGATCAAACAGCGCTGCCTTCAAATCGTTTGAACTCAAGGTTCCAGTTACCGTCCGTCCTTAGCTAACCCTTGCTGGGGAGCATCCTCCAAACCGGATATGACAGCAGGTTTCGATTGCATCAGTCGCCGCTCCTATTAGGAAGCGCCCCGACACAAGGCTTCCCAATAGGAGCCAGCACTCAGACAGGCACAAAGCACCGGAAATCTTTACCCTCTGGAGTCCATCATGCAACAAATTGGAATTAGTCTGGCAGTAGCCCTCGCCACCACCTTACTTAGCCCCTGGTCGCCCGTTGTCGATAGCGGAAGTTTTACGAATGTTTCATTAGCTCCTTCACCCGCCCATGTTTCCGTAACCAGCGATCGCTTAACTGCGACCGATCGCACGTACTACTTCAAGATTACCTTACCAGAACATACAGAGCGATTCTCAAGGTTATCTTTTACGGAACTTCCTCAAGATCAGGTTTTGAACCCCATTCAGTTTGACTTAGTAAACGCTAAAGCCTTTACTGGAACATCTAATACGGGTGGACAGGCGATCGCGACTAAAGCCTGGATAGACGAAACAGGTACTTTCTGGATTGAGTTTAATCCCGCCATATCTCCTGGGACACAACTCACTGTTGCCTTTAAAGGGAAAAATCCATCTCCCGGAAAATCTCACGAGTATGGCATTGCGGCTTATACGGCAACAGAAACACCAACCGCCATATTCGTTGGCAATGGAACACTGGACAATTAATCATTTTAGACATCTGAAAAAGATGATAAAGTGAACAGAATTTGTACAGAACCTCTACCAATGAGTGCTCTAAAATCAGTCAGGTTACTACGGCATATAGATCTAAGCATAGAGAATGGGGTGCAGGGGTTTCAACGTGCGCCTCAGCCGAACGGTGGAATCCTCGTGGGAGCTGCGGCTCTCTACCCCGCTTTGTCCTCACGGGACTGGACGGACGGGCGATAGCTATTACCTCGGCAATTCAATAGGTTTCATTGTGGGGCGCGCTTCGCGCGCCCCACAATGAAACCCTGGAGGAGTCATATATCGAGCAGCTTAGAAATCTGAGAGTCCATGCCTTGCCGCTAAAGGCTGCATGTTTGAGGTCATTGTTGAAGTTGCGGCCGTCTGCTCGTCAATCTGGCTGACTGCCCGCTGAAGTGATGCCAAAGCCCGGTTGTAGCCCAAAATAGTCTGAAGACGATTGCCTTCCGCTCGCGTTAGCTCAGTTTGCAAACGTGATACATCCGCTTGCGTAGAAACCCCTGCCTGAAATCGTAGTCTGGCTAAGCGCAAGCCAGTACGAGCAGCTTCTACAGCCTGAGAAGCCATTTGAGCATTTTCAAGATTGGATTGCAAAGACAGATAGGCTTCTTCAACCTCCAGGCGTACCTGATCTCGAGTATCTGCCAATCGAGTTTCAGCGATCGCTACATTGGCTGCCTCCTGAGCGGCTCTGGCTCTCGCGGCTCCACCATCAAACAGCCGCAGCCGCACCCTTGCCCCTAGCCGGTAATCATCATTAAACCCGTTGTCTTGAATCAAGGAATTTTGCGTATTGTAGTTTGTAAACACCGAAACTTGCGGCCCTAACTCTGCTAAAGCTGCCCGTCGCTGCTGCTGACTAATTTCTCGCTGCACCAGCTGTTGTTCTAGCTCTGCCCGATTTTGGTAAGCCAACACAATGGTATCTTCTAGCCCGGAATTCCAAGTGCCTGCCATTTTCACAGGGTCGGCCGCCGAAACCCCGATCGCTTCATTAATATTGAGACGCCGCTTAATTTGCCGCCGCACGCTTTGTTGCCGGCTCAATGCCACCACTAGCTCCTGCCGGGAGTTGGCCACATCCACTTCCGTCTGCAGCCGATCAAATCGAGTGCCAATGCCTGCCTGCTCCAGCGCCAGCGCATCCCGTAAACTGCGTTGTGCCTGTTCCAAAGCAGCCTGAGCAATGTTGACCTGTTCATCTGCTTCTTGCAGATCATAGTAGGCATTGGTAACATCTAGCTGAATGGTTTGCGAAATGACTTCAACCTGCAAGGCTTGAGCCCGAACTTGTCCTTCAGAAGCTCGAATCTGAGCCGATCGCCGTCCTGAGGTATAAACATCGTAGTTGACCTCGATCGAACCGCCCAGAATACCATCGGTTCCCCCAGAGCTTTGATTAGAAGGCTGAGTTGACAAGTCAGCACTCACATCGACAGTCGGTAGGTTGGCTGCCTGGGCTTCTTGCAAAGCAGCCTGGGTTCGTTCTAGTTCCAGTTGGGCAACCCGCAGTTCCAGGCTATTGCGCCGAGCCAGCTCTAGAGCCTGTTCTAGCGTGATCGGAACCACTTTGCGCGTTTGCACTTCTGCGGGCACGGTGGGAGATTGCAGGGGGTTAGGATTGGGATCGAACTCGTCCAGCAGGGCTGGATCAATCCCCTGAGTGCTGGGCGTTCCGCCTGGCGAGGTTCCTGCGGGCAACACTGATCCAGACGGTGCCCCAGACGGCATTGCTCCAGATGGCGGCTGACCGGGAGCAGCAGGTGGCGGTATTTCTCCAGACGGACTCTCAACGGGCGGCGATGGAGCAGAACTTCCCCCACTTTGAGGCTGACCTGTCTCAGCAGGCGGAACCGGAACCTCGATCGCATTCTCACCTTCCACTGCAACCGATGCAGGTGCGATCGAAGCGGGTGGATTTTGAGGAGGAGGGGCTTGAGGGGAAGAGGCTTGAGGAAGAGGGGCTTGAGGGGGAATGGGGGAGGCGATCGCTCCAGCAGGCTGAGCGTCTGAGACTGCTTCGGGCAGATTTGCGGGTGGCGCAACAGCCTCAGGTGGCGAAGGCTCAGCTTCGGGAACTTCGACTATGGGAATATCAGCCTCAGGGACGGGCAAAAGCGGAGGGAAGTGAGTATCGGCTGGGTCAATTTGAGAGATGACTTCAGCAGTTGCAGACCTCTCTATGTGGGGTGGCTCTGGGCTGGCGATCGCCACCACAGGTTTGAGAGGGCTAGCAGGTGCGGTCTGGGCTTCTGCTTTGGGTGCTTTGTCCACGGCAGGCAAAATTGG
>DATNOY010000003.1:0-2655 GCA_036703495.1 Coleofasciculaceae cyanobacterium | reverse complement strand
GGGAATTGAGTCGGCGGCTGACGGCGACGCCGAGAAACCCCTTCCTCAGTAGTTTCTTCAGCCACTACTTCATACAGCAAAGCAAATTTCTGGGCTGTTCCCTTACGCAACACCCGGCCCAAACGCTGAATATACTCCCGTGCCGAGCCTGTCCCCGACAGCAGAATGGCAACGCTGGCTTCCGGCACATCTACGCCTTCATTGAGCACATGAGATGCCACCAGCGTTTTATATTTCCCTTCTCTAAAGTTTTGCAAAATCTCATGCCGCTCTTTAACCGGCGTTTGATGAGTTAGGGCTGGAATCAAGAACTCTTGAGAAATTCGGTAGACTGTGGCGTTGTCGTTGGTAAAAATTAAAGTCTGTTCCGGGTGATGTTGGGCCAGCAGATCGGCTAACACCCGCAGCTTTCCCTCCGTACCCAACGCGATCGCTCTGGCTTCCCGATGCGCCAACATGGCTCGCCGTCCCGCTTGAGACTGGGCACTAGCCTGCACAAACCGCTGCCAGCCCTGCATACTGCCCAACCAAATGTTTGATCGCTGCAAAAACTGGTTGCGCGTTTCGATCAGGTGGTTGTAGCGCGCTCGCTCTGCTTGCGATAGCTCAACCTTCATCTGCACAATTTCATGATTGGCCAGGGCTTTGCCTGCCAGTTCTTCAGCCGTGCGGTGATAGACCGTTGTCCCTAGCAGCGTTTCTAAATCGACATGCCGACCGTCTGAGCGATCGGGTGTGGCCGTTAATCCCAGCCGGTAAGGGGCGATCGCGTATTCTGCAATCACCCGGTTAAAATCGCTGGGTAAATGGTGGCACTCATCGCAAATCAATAGCGCATAGCGATTGCCCAATGATTCTGCATGAATGGCGGCGCTGTCATAGGTGGCGACTAAAATATCAGTGCGATCGCGCGAGCCACCCCCTAGCAAGCCCACCTCAGCATCGGGAAAGGCTGCCAACAAATGGGCATACCATTGATGCATCAAATCTAGAGTCGGTACGGTGATCAGCGTACTGCGCGGGGTGGCTTGCATGGCCATTTGTGCCAAGTAGGTCTTGCCGGCCGCAGTCGGCAGCACCACAACGCCACGTCTTCCGGCTGCCATCCAGGCGGTTAACGCTTCTTGCTGATGGGGATAGGGCGATCGCTCTACCTTGGCTTTGAGTTCGATGGGTGCAAAAGCTTTGGCTTCGTCAGCAAAGGCAGTGCCCTCAGACTGCAACAGTTCCACGAGCGCCCGATATTGAATGGCTGGAACTCGAAACCGTTCCACCCGATCGTCCCAGGTCGCAAAATCTACCCAGGCTTTTCCGCGCGGTGGCGGATGCAGCAACAGCGTACCGCGATCGAATTTTAGCGTGGGGATGCGACCCATGAGCGAATTTATCATCTACGCAACGGCTCACCCTTCATCATGCCAAAAGTCGCTCTGGTTAGGCTAGCTGGCTACCCAAGCAATAGAGTTCGGTGAGCGATCGGCCGATCGCTCAAGTTGGGCAATAGAGCGATCGGCAATGGGGTGAGAGGCAGATGATTTCTTGAAAGTTCAGCGGAGTGCGGCTTTTAAGCAAAGTATGGGTTCCAGTTGAGCTGCAATTTGGCGATCGCAGCCGCTCCAGACCCAGAATTAGCCCTCCAGACCCGGAATTAGCCGGGCTGATTGGCATGACATAAGATTTTGTGTGGACAGACTTCAATTTTTTTAATAAAACTATGGAAAGTGAGATGCTTCCGATGTAGTAAGGGAAAGATAGAACCGAGGATTGCCATCTTTTAAGAAACGGGAATTTAGACGTATTGCGCGCTTAATCCACCTTCGGAAAGAAAACCATGTCAGTTACAGGTCTGATTCAAGGGCTGAATGCCTTCCACGACAACTACTTCAATGACCATCGTGAACTGTTTGAGCGGCTATCGGCTGGGCAATCCCCGGATGTTTTGTTTATCACCTGCTCCGATTCCCGCATTGATCCCTGTCTGATTACGCAAGCACAACCCGGTGAGTTGTTTGTCATGCGGAATGTGGGGAACATCATCCCCGCCTATGGCTCTGCCAACAGTGCTGAAGCGGCTGGAATTGAATATGCAGTGCAGGGATTAGATATTAAAGATGTCATCATTTGTGGACATTCCTCCTGTGGAGCCATGAAAGGGTTACTGCAAATCGGTAGCCTAGCGGAGAAAATGCCTCTGGTGTATGACTGGTTGAAACGTCATGGTGAAGCGACTCGTCGTTTGGTGTTAGACAATTACAAAGGATTGGAACCTGACCAACTTTGGAAAATCGCAATTGAGCAAAACGTGCTGACTCAGGTTAAAAACCTGGAGACTTACCCCTCCATTCGCTCTAAAATCCATAGCGGGAAACTCAACCTGCATGCCTGGATTTATGAAATTGAATCAGGGATGGTCTTTGCTTATAATGCAGGGCTGCGACAGTTTACGCTGCTCGAAAAGCGCTCTTTCCCGGTTCCCGATCCGCTGATTACAACGGCTCAAGGGTAATCTCGGATCAAAAAGATTGCCAAAATTCAGGTACTCGCCGCTTTTCAGGAACCTTGCCTAGCTTCGAGCGCCGTTTGGGTAGCCGGTGCCACATTAGAGAGCAAATCGTAGCCGGTCAAGGCTTCAATTTTATCGACCGACGTTTGAAA
>DATNOY010000002.1:0-2735 GCA_036703495.1 Coleofasciculaceae cyanobacterium | reverse complement strand
TCCAAAACTCATGGTGGCCAAAAGTTCTGGAACGCCAAAGCCCGTGAACATGGCAGGCATCTCTACGGGAATTTTAGGGCCAACACCCCGGTTTTTGATAGCGTAGTAACCAACGGCGATCGCAAACAAATTGCAGACGATCATCACTAGCCCCACACTAGGCGACCAACCAATGGTGTGAGCCGTTGCGGCCAGAAGGGTGGAATAAGTCAAAGTTTTATTCTCCTAATCTAATGAGCGTTTGTAGAATGCATAAGGATTATAAAAATTGACCGGAAGCAAAAAATATTTTGTTTGAAGAGTTAACAGTAACTGCCGTTTTAGATACAAAACTATGCAATTTCAGGGTGATTAAGCCCCTCTGTATATTCAGGATATTCAGGCATTTTTCGGTTATTCAGGCGCTTTTCGGTTACTCAAGCACTTTAAGGACGCAGCCATGCGCCGTTCGGATAGGGTTTCTCTCACTGCTTAGGCGGATTACATCATGCGCATCAAAATTTGTGGAATTACTCAGCCCGCCCAAGGACAAGCGATCGCCCAACTGGGGGCTACAGCTCTTGGCTTCATCTGTGTACCTCAATCTCCCCGCTATGTCAGCTTTGAACAGATGGGTGCTGTGGTTGACCAGCTGCCCCGGACTGCCGCTGGACAGCCCACCGTCGATCGCGTTGGGGTCTTCGTCAATGCAGCCATAGCAGACATTGTCAGCGGAGTGGCGATCGCCCAACTCAGTGCTGTCCAGCTTCATGGCCATGAATCTCCCCAGTTTTGTCGGCAGCTGCGAGAAGCAATGCCGACCCTTGAAATTATCAAAGCTTTCCGCATCAAAAACAGTGAAACCTTGCAGCAAATTGAGGCGTATGCAGGGCTAATTGATGCGCTGCTGGTTGATGCCTTCCATCCCCAGGCAACCCATCCTGGACTGTATGGAGGCACAGGCAAAACGCTAGATTGGATCAGCCTGCGCCAATTTCGTCCTTTCTGTCCCTGGCTGTTGGCAGGCGGCATTACCCCTGACAATGTGTTGGATGCCTTAGGACAGGTGCAGCCCGATGGAATTGATGTATCTAGCGGGGTGGAACTTGCCCCCGGCAACAAAGACTTAGCAAAAGTTGGACAGCTATTGGCACAGCTGCAAACCCTGCGGGAGACAACAGCAGCTGTCTCCCTTTAACTTCTTCTATAGTGGTTCGCAGTTGGCTAAAACCAGATTATTTTGAAAGCCTCGCTCCGCGAGGCTTTCAAAATAATCCGTACTTGACTCAGTTGAAAATCGCTATAGAAGCCTCGCGGAGCGTGGCTTCTAAAAAATAACTCACACTGAATCCAGCACAAAGCGCTGTAACAGCTGTAATGAAAGCTTGCGGGATTGCCCTACCCCAGGAAATTCAAACCGCCTTTAGCAATCCCGGTTCGCCAGCTCCCCATTAGGAGATGTCGTATGACATAGGCGGAGATGCCGCAGATCAATGCCTTTAGTTTTTGCGTCCCGCAGATTGGCATCTGTGAGATCCACCACCAGCATATCGGCATGATCCAGCTTTGCACCTTGTAGGTTCGCAGCTCTGAGGACAACAGCCATCATCTTCGCCCCACTGAGGTCAGCGCCTTGCAAGTTGGCACGGGTCAGGTTGACCCCTCGCAGGTCGGCATTTTTTAGATCAGCCCCTGACAAATCGCAGCCGACACAGGACCGCGATTGCAGCAGTCTTGCAACAAGTTGTTCAACAGGCTGTTCAACAGGTGGTTCAGCAGCCTGTTGAGGCACGAGTTGCTTCGTGATCAGATGGGGGGAGGCAGCGATCGCCTGATCTGCAACCGCAGCTTCAACCCCTGGGAAAAGCCAGCAAAATAATCCGAGTAGGCACATCACTACCAATCCAGGCAGCTTCATTTCTACCTCCGTGAGCAACAATTAAACAGCGGATATCTGATTTAAATATTGCCCACTTCAGGGAAATTTGTAATCTATTGCAGCAGATACAAGCAGCTGATTTTACCTATTTTCCTTCTTGAGAGAAGCGGTACCCAAGAAGACAAAAATGCCGCGATCGCCTTCAGCTACTTGCCGCCCAGCAGATTGCTACCCAATAGATTATCGGCCTAGCTCATTGTCCTCAATCCACTTCACCACATCTGAGCGAGACTCGGCATACAAAGTCTTGCCTGTTTTGGGATCGTGGGCGTACCAGAAAATCGTGCCGTCATCGCCAACGACTTGCTCAACCGAAAGATGGGACTGCTGATCGATCGCTTCCATCCAAGCGTGCCAAACTTGCTTGATCTTAGTCAAGAGATCTGAAAGGCCATGCTGACGAGGCGCAAGACCGAGCTGCTTTTGCTCTGCCTCTAACAGCGCAATCAGCTGAGTGTTTTGGGCGGCTTGAGCAACTGCCATGCGACGAGCTAAGGAAGCAGCCATAGCTGCCCGGTGTTGAGCGGAAATTTCATCTAAGTTGAACTGAAGTGCAGTAGCCATAGTGAACCAATATCAAACCTTCAAAAATCGGTAATTTTTTTCTGACAACATGATCCTATTATATTTCTGTAGCGAAAACTACAGAAATACACTTATTTTAAAACTTCCTTTAGCAGTACTCACATAGCTGTAGCCATTATGGTTAAGACATGTTTGTGAGCGCGGAGCGCACCTCCATAAACCCTGTGGATCGTGAGGGCTAGATATTTTTTGAAAGCCTTGCTCCACAAGGCTTTCAAAAAATAAGTGGGTT
>DATNOY010000001.1:0-2293 GCA_036703495.1 Coleofasciculaceae cyanobacterium | reverse complement strand
GGTGGCGTTATGAGTCCCATATGCTGACTCCTGAGGTCAGCAACCGCCTGCGAGATCTGACAGAACTCTATGGACGAGTGGTTCGGCGACCCCATTCAGATTGAGGTTGGGAATCGGCATGGGGATGATGTTCTACCGAGGCTCTTTTCCCTTTCGCCGATTCCCGAAGCTCTAACCTATAATCCGCTTTAACAAATTGAGCTTGCCGGCGTAAGGGGCGTAGCGCAAAGGCAGATCCAGCCAGAAGGGTTTGTATAGAACGCTCTTTTTATGGGAGAAGGTATCAAATCCGGCTTTGCCGTGATAGCTGCCCATACCGCTGTCGCCCACACCGCCGAAAGGTAAGGTGGAAGGGCCAATTTGCATAATCGTGTCGTTGATGCAGACCCCACCCGATGAGGTTTGCTGTAATACCTGCTGCTGCACTTGCGGATTTTTGGAGAAGAGATATAAGGCCAGCGGTTTGGGTCTGGCGTTAATTTGGGCGATCGCGTCTTCTAAGCGGTCATACTCCAGCACCGGCAGAATCGGGCCAAAAATCTCATCCTGCATGATCCGATCGTCCCAACCCACCGAATCGAGAATGGTGGGGGCAATGTATTTCTGTTCGGCGATCGCCTCGCCACCCATGACCACGTTGCCGCTGCTGAGCAGCTCAGCCAGTCGAGCAAATTGCTTGGGGTTGATGATGCGAGCATAGTCTGGACTTGCGGCAGGATGATCGCCATAAAACGCGTGAGCTGCCGTTTTCATAGCAGTAATGAGAGCGGGTTTAATTCGGCGATCGACCAGTAAATAATCGGGAGCAATGCAAGTCTGTCCTGCGTTGATAAACTTTCCCCAAACAATCCGCTTGGCTGCATATTCAATATGCACCTCTGCATCAACAATGCAGGGACTCTTGCCCCCCAGCTCTAGCGTCACCGGAGTCAAATGTTTCGCGGCAGCCTGCATGACAATTTTGCCGATCGCGGTGCCGCCTGTAAAAAAGATATGGTCAAACTTTTCGTCTAACAGAGCCTGACTGGCTTCAATCCCGCCTTCCACAACCGCAACGTATGAGGCATCAAATGTCTTTTGGATCAGGGTGGCGACGAGCTGAGATGTGGCTGGTGCCAGTTCCGAAGGTTTCAGCAGCGCACAGTTGCCCGCCGCGATCGCTGCAACCAAGGGAGCAATCATCAAATAAAACGGGTAGTTCCAGGGCGCAATAATCAAAACTACCCCCAGCGGCTCAGAATAGATCCGGGCTTTAGCGGGCAATTGTTCTAGAGGCAAAGCCACCGACTGAGGCTTGGCCCAAGCCCGCAGATGCTTAATGGCATAATCGATTTCTTTAACGACGCCGATTTCAGTCAAGTAGGCTTCTACGTCCGGTTTGTGCAGGTCAGCTTTGACGGCCGCCAGAATCTCCTCTTGATGGTCTTTGACCGCTTGCCGCAGTTTCTTGAGCTGCTCTAGCCGAAACTCAACCTCTTTGGTTGTTCCAGTCCCCCAAAATGCCCGTTGCTGCTGCACTAAGCGACTGATGCGATCGCGAAGATTCTCGTTTGTATTCTCCAGAACTGCTTGCACCATGGCTCACCTCTCTTCTGATCAATTCTGTTTATTTTGGTTGCTACGAGCTGATTTTGTTGCTATGAGCTATATGAATTCTGAACTGCTTGAGATCTTCATGGACTTCCTAAGCTCTGACGCCTAACCCATCCGAAATGTCTGCTGCCCAACTTGTAGTATCCCCCAACAACAATGCTACAACCTGATGTCAACCGGACTGCCAACGGAGCCAGCGTTTTACCATAGTCGTCCTCATCTAAGTGCCACCATCCTTGTAGAGCAAGGCTGCTAGAGCAGGCAATCCAGCGATCGCCTGCCAGCGGCTATCCATTTTGCAATTGCCCGCCTCATTTGATCTTACCGTTGCATCTTAGGGAATTCTAAAGTTCGACTGCTGTATCAGAAGGAGCTACCATGAAGCACTTTGCCGTGTTGATTGCACTGCTGCGCGATCGCAAAACCTTTTTGGATGAAATTCGTCGGGGCATTAAAGTTGAAAGCAAGATTGTTTCATTATTAATTTCTAGCTCCGTTTTCTTTGCAATTTATGGAGCCATTATTGGCTCATCGAGTAGTTGGCTTCAGGTAATTGCCTCGGCGATTAAACTGCCTGCACTTTATCTGATTACCCTTAGTATTTGCTTACCCACCCTGTTCTTTTTCGATATTTTGTTTGGGTCAGTACTGAGCTTTAGCCAATATGCTGCCCTCAGTTTGATTACTGTCTCGGTGATTA